>NZ_JBEXGL010000023.1:0-89614 GCF_040607315.1 Micromonospora sp. NPDC005305
AGAAGATGCCGCTGACCGACGCCGCGCAGACCGTGCAGGTCTCGGCCTACCCGGACGCCTACGCCCAGTGGGAGCAGCAGGCCACCGACATCGTCCACCAGCACTGGAACAGCTGACAGAAACAACCGCTGGCCGGCACCCCGAACACGGGGTGCCGGCCAGCGGCGTATTCAGCCCGCGTCGGCGACCAGCTCGACCTCGTACCCCTGGGTGTCGGACAGGTAGGCGGCGTAGGTCTGCGGGCCGCCGGCGTGGGGGTGGCGGTCCGGGAAGAGCAGCTCCCAGCCGTGTCCCGGCGCGGCGGCGACCAGCCGGTCCACGGCGGCCGCCGGGCCGGCGTGGAAGGCCAGGTGGTTGAGGCCCGGCGCGCACCGGTCGTGCGTGCGCCCGGTGAGCGCCGGTGACTCCTCCAGGACCAGGTAGGTCGGGCCGAGCCGCCAGGACCGGCCGGCCGGCCAGTCCTGGTACGGCGTCCAGCCCAGCTCGCCGAGGAGCCAGCCCCAACTACGCCTGCCTGCGGCGAGATCGGGTACCCACACCTCCACGTGGTGCAGCGCCCCGACGGTCAGCGCTTGCCGCCCGGCACCCATACCACATCCCCGTCCGGATTTGCCGTTCTTGACAGGATAAAGAGCAGATCGGAGAGCCGGTTGAGATACTTTGCCGGGAGCGTGCTGGTCCGGTCCGGATCGTGCGCGACCAGCGCCCACCCCGCACGCTCGGCGCGCCGGGCGGTCGTCCGTGCCACGTGCAGCAGTGCCGCGCCAGCGGTGCCGCCGGGGAGGATGAAGGAGTCGAGCTTGCTCAGGCGCGCGTTGTACTCGTCGCACCAGCCCTCAAGGCGCTCCACGTACTCCTCGGTGACCCGCAGCGGCGGGTACTTCGGGTCCGGCTCCACCGGCGTCGCCAGATCCGCGCCGACGTCGAACATGTCGTTCTGGATCGACTGCAGCACCGCCCGCAGCTCGTCGGGGAGCTGCCCGAGGGCGAGCGCGACGCCGATCGCGGCGTTGCACTCGTCCACGTCCGCGTACGCGGCGATCCGCGGATCGGTCTTCGGCACCTGCTCGTTGTTGTTCAGCCTGGTCATGCCGGCGTCGCCGGCCTTGGTGTAGATGCGCGTGAGGTGGACGGCCATGACGCACAGCCTACGGATCCCGGACCTGACGATCCCGGCGCGGCCGGCCCGCACGGCCTGGCCGGCCGGGGTGGGGCCGGGCGACGCCGGCGACCCGGCGGTCAACGACGTCGACGTCATCCGGGTGCCCGGTGAGGCCCGGCTGGCCGGCACCGTGCACGTGGTCGGGGCGAAGAACTCCGCGTTGAAGCTGATGGCGGCGGCGCTGCTCGCCCCGGGGCGCAGCGTGATCACCAACGTTCCCCGGATCACCGACATCGCCATCATGGGCGAGGTGCTGCGCCGGCTCGGCTGCGCCGTACGCTTCGCCGCCGACGACCCGGTCGACCCCATGGTGGCGCGCGGCGGGGTGGAACGGTCCCGGTCGGTGGTGATCGACGTGCCGGAACAGCCGGGCGCGGAGGCCGACTACGACCTGGTCCGCCGGCTGCGCGCGTCGATCTGCGTGCTCGGCCCGCTGCTGGCCCGCCGGGGGTACGTGCGGGTGGCCCACCCGGGCGGGGACGCCATCGGCTCGCGCGGCCTGGACATGCACATCGCCGGGCTGTCCCGGATGGGGGCGGAGATCTCCGGCGAGCACGGCTTCGTCATCGCCGAGGCCCCGGACGGGCTGCACGGCGCGGACATCCTGCTGGACTTCCCGAGCGTCGGCGCCACCGAGAACCTGGTGATGGCGGCCGTGCTGGCCCGGGGCACCACGACGATCGACAACGCGGCGCGGGAGCCGGAGATCGTCGACATCTGCACCATGTTGAACCGGATGGGCGCCCGGATCGAGGGGGCCGGCACGTCGACCCTGCACATCGTCGGGGTGCCCGAGCTGCGCCCGGTGCGGCATGCCACGGTGGGGGACCGGATCGTCGCCGGGACGTGGGCGTTCGCGGCTGCCATGACCCGCGGCGACGTGACCGTGACCGGCGTCGACCCGGGCTACCTGGAGGTCGCGCTGGACAAGCTGGTCTCGGCCGGCGGCCTGGTGGAGACCCGGGGCGGGGCCTTCCGGGTACGCATGGACGACCGGCCGAAGGCCGTCGACGTGGTCACCCTGCCCTTTCCGGGCTTCGCCACCGACCTGCTGCCGATGGCGATCGGGCTGGCCGCGATCAGCGACGGAGGGTCCCTGATCACCGAGAACATCTTCGACGGCCGGTTCATGTTCGCCAACGAGATGATGCGGCTCGGCGCGGACATCAAGACCGACGGCCACCACGCCCTGGTGTGCGGCCACGAGCGGCTCTCCGGCGCCCCGGTACGCGCCACCGACATCCGGGCCGGGGCCGGCCTGATCATCGCCGGGCTGTGCGCCGACGGGGTCACTGAGGTCTCGCACGTGCACCACGTCGACCGCGGCTACCCGGACTTCGTGGCGGACCTGCGGGCCCTCGGCGTCGAGGTGGAGCGCGGCACCGCCCCCGAGGAGCCCGACCTCGCCATCTGAGAGGGCCGCCTTAGCAGTCGTTCAGCCTCGCGGATTAGGGTGCTCGGAGACACTCATTCGCAGCGAGGGAGAAGCAGATGGCGGGTCGACTCGCGGTCGTCGGTGCCGGGTTGATGGGCTCGGGCATCGCCCAGGTGGCGGCGCAGGCGGGCTGGCAGGTGACGCTGCGCGACCTGGACGACGCGGCCACCCGGCGGGGCGTCGACGGCATCCGGAAGTCGCTTCAGAAGTTCGCCGAGAAGGGGAAGATCGAGGCGTCCGAGGTCGAGGCGACCCTGGCGCGGATCACGCCGACCACCGAGCTGGAGGCGGCGGCCGACGCGGACATCGTCGTCGAGGCGGTGTTCGAGAAGGTCGAGATCAAGCACGAGGTGTTCCGCGCGCTGGACAAGATCTGCAAGTCCGACGCGGTGCTGGCCACCAACACCTCGGCCATCCCGGTGACCCAGATCGCCACCGCCACCGAGCGCCCGGAGTCGGTCGTCGGCACCCACTTCTTCTCGCCGGTGCCCATGATGAAGCTCTGCGAGCTGGTCCGTGGCTACAAGACCAGCGACACGGCCCTCGCCACGGCCAAGACGTTCGCCGAGGAGATCGGCAAGACGGTCGTGGTGGTCAACCGGGACATCGCCGGCTTCGTCACCACCCGGCTGATCTGCGCCCTCGCCATGGAGGCGGTCAAGCTGGTCGAGTCCGGCGTGATCTCCGCCGAGGATCTCGACACGGCGTGCAAGCTGGGCTTCGGCCACGCCATGGGCCCGCTGGCCACGGTCGACCTGACCGGCGTGGACGTGCTGCTCAACGCCAGCAAGAACATCTACACCGACACCGCCGACGAGAAGTTCTTCCCGCCGGAGCTGCTGCAGTGCATGGCCACCGCGGGTGACCTGGGCCGCAAGACCGGCCAGGGCTTCTACAGCTACTGATCCCTGCGCCTGACGCCCCCGGCCACCCCGGTCGGGGGCGTCACGCTTTCCGGGGCGGGGTGAGGGCCGCGCCGAGCAGGGCGAACGCGTCGGGGATGACGGTGCCCCAGTAGGCGAAGTTGTGCCGGCCGTCGGCCCAGGCGGCGCGTACCGGGGGTTCGGGCAGCGCCCGGGCCAGGGCGCGGACGTCCTTGAGGAAGTTGTCCTGCCGGCCGCACCAGAGGCCGACCGGGGTGCCGCGCAGCCGGTCCGCACCGGTGAAGACCGCGTCGCCCGGGCGCACGGCGGGGGAGAAGGCCGCCACCGCGCGCAGCCATTCCGGGTACGCCTCGGCGAGCAGCAATGCCCCGAACCCACCCATCGACCAGCCCCAGACGGCGAGCCGGCTGCTGTCGAAGCCGCGCCGGGCGCACCAGGTGGGCAGCTCCTCGCGGACCATCCGTTGTGGGTCGTCGGCGCCGGAGCGGCGCCAGGAGAGCCGGCCGCCGGTGGCCCCGGCCAGCGCGAAGGGCGGGGCGCCGCGGCGTACCGCCTCGGTGAGGAACCGGGCCAGCCCGAACCGGCCGTAGTCCCGGGGTGTGGCGGAGGCGCTGTGCAGCACCAGGCAGACGGGGAGGCCGCGGCCGTCGCCGTACCCCTCGGGCACGGCCGTCCAGAAGTCCACCTCGCGGGCGCGGGCCCCGGAGGCGATCCGGATCAGCCGCTCGTCCCCGGCCGGCACGTCCGGCACGGCGGGCCCCGGCCCGGGCCGGGGCTCGGCGAGCTGCCGGGCGGTGAGCCCGCCGACCACCGCGACGCCGGCCACGCCGGCAGCGGCGGTCAACAGCGTGCGCCGGGTCAGGATGTGCGCCATGCCGGCGAGTGTGCCACCCGCGGGTGACCGCCGGGGCGGCCGTCGTTCACCGGGCCGTGGCCGGCCCCGACCTGGTCGGCTCGCCGGAGTCGCCAGCGCTCGGGCGGGGCAGGCGGGCGGGGCCGGGTGCGGTCCGGCGCAGGCCGGGGGTGAGGGCGACGGTGGCGGCCAACGCCGCCGCGGCCACCAGCGCGACGGCACGGGACGGCGCGACGAGGTCGGCGGCCGCCCCCGCGAGCGCGGCGCACACCGCCTGCGCGGCCAGCATGCCGTTGCCGTGGAGGCCGAGCACCTGGCCACGGGCCTCGGGCGGTGAGTGGGCGATCAGCCGCTCCTGCAACGGCAGTGTGGCGGCGTAGCCGACCGACGCGACAAGCGCGACGGCCATGGCCACCGGCAGCGGAGGCGACAGCAGGATGGCCAGGTACGGGACGGCGAGCAGCAGCCGCAGCGGGTGGATGCACCGCTCGCGGCGGGCCGGCGTCAGGAAGCGCCCCACCACCACGTCCCCGACCAGCATGCCGAGGGCGGCGGCGGCGAGCAGGAAGCCGGCGCGGTCGCCCGCGTACGGGACGAACAGCGCCTCGCAGCCGACGATCAGGCCGCCGGGCACCCAGAGGTTGAGGAGAAGCGACCGGCGACCGGGGTCGGCCCAGAGGGTCCGGTTGACGAGGTGGGTGCGCGCGACCGTCACCCGCCCGGTGGCCCGGGCGGGACGCTCGGCGAGCCCGAGCCAGCCCACCGCCGCGGACACCGCCCGCAGGACCAGGGCGAGCAGGAACACCTGGTACGGGCTCAGCCAAACGAGCAGGACGCCGGCCAGCCCGAACCCGGCGATCTGCATGACGCCGACGCTGGTGTTCATCGTGGCCCGGGCCAGCACGTAGGCGTCGACGGGCACGATGTCGGTGAGCAGTGCCCAGCGGGCGCCACCGGCGACCGAGCCGACGTACGCGTTGACGAAGATGACCGCGAAGCGGGCCCACAGCGGCAGTCCGGGCACGGCCTGCAGCGCCGCTCCGGCGGTGGCCAGCAGGGCGGCGAGGGTCAGCGCCCGACGGGGCGGCACGCTGTCCGCGGCGGACAGCAACGTCAGACTGCCGAGGACCCCTGCCAGCGGCGCGCCGAACATGCTCAGCGCGGTGAGCAGGGCCGAGCCGGTCGCCGCGTAGGTCAACGCGCCGAGGGCCAGGGCCGACGTCGTGTGCGCCGCGATCCCGGCGCAGTTGGCCAGGAACAGGTTGCGGAACTCCCGGACCGCGAACAGTTCTGCGTAGGTTCTCACCCGGGCATGGTCCGTAGGCGCCCGGCGGATCCCATAGAGTTACGTCTGGAGGCGAAACGTGGGCGTCTGGCAGGTGCCACCCGACCTGGTCGCGCGGAGCCGGTTCACGGTCTCGCCGATGGCCGACACGGTCGGGGCGCTGAAGGCGCTCCTTTTCCCGCATGTCCCGTGGGAGCAGGCGTGGCGACGACCGCACGTCGACGCCTTCCGGGGGATGCTGGCCGCCCGGCCGGTGGCCCGGGCGCTGGTGTCGGCGTCGTTCAACCTCCGGTGGATCGCGGACTTCCTCACCATCGCGCCCGCCTCAGCGGACCCGACGTTCCCGGCGGAGCTGGCGGCCGTCGAGAGGTTGTCCGACGAGCGGATCCGCGCCGACCTGCGTGCCACCCGCCCGGGACCGCTCGCGACCGAGCTGCTGGCGGACGGGCTCACCGGGCAGGTGGTGGAACTCCTCCAGTGGATCTGGACGCACACCGTCGCACCGGAGTGGCCGGAGCGGGAACGCCGGCTGCGGGCGGACATCGTGGCCCGCACCGCCGCCCTGAGCACTCACGGCTGGGCCGGGGCGCTGGCCGACATCAACCGCAACGTGCGGTGGCTGGGTGACGGCCGCCTCCAGGTCAACGACTACGCGGAGCCGCCGGTGTCGCTGCACGCGGCCGAGCAACTGGTCTTCCTGCCGGCCCACTGCCGCCGCGGCTGGGTGCTGTGGGACATGCCGACCCGGTTCGGGATGGTGTATCCGGCGCGCGGGATCCTGGTCGACCCCACCTCACCGGCACCCGACGGTCTCGCCCGGCTGGTCGGCGCGAACCGGGCCGACATCCTGGCCCGGCTCGACGCGCCGCTGAGCACCTCGCAGCTCGTGGTGGTGACCGGGCTGTCCCTCGGCACGGTGAGCGATCACCTGCGGGTGCTGCTCGACGCGGGCGCGGTCGGCAAGCGGCGGTCCGGCCGCGAGGTGCTCTACTGGCGTACGCCGCTCGGCGCCGCGCTCGTCGCCGGCGGGTGATCAGCCGTCGCGCTTGGTGGTCCAGCGGAAGGTGGTCAGGCAGAGCACCAGGCCGAGCACGCACCAGAGGCCGAGGACCAGGGCGACGCGGCCCAGCTCGAACGAGCCGCCCGGTTCCTGCGCCCCGAAGCTGTCCGGCAGGAAGACCGACCGCAGCCCCTGGCACATCCACTTGAGCGGGAAGAGCGCGGCGACCTGCTGCATCCAGCTCGGCAGGCTGGTGAAGACGAAGAACACCCCGGAGATGAACTGGAGGACCAGGGCCACCGGGGTGACCACGGCCGAGCCGCTGCGGGCGGTGCGCGCCAGCGAGGAGATGGCGATGCCGCACAGGGTGCAGGCGGTGACGCCGAGGACGGCGACCCACCCGAAGGTGAGCCAGCGGGCGGCGGTGTCGGGCAGCGTCAGGTCGAACAGCGCCACCGACACGGCGAGCAGCAGCGCGGTCTCCGCGATGCCGATGGCCACCACCATGAGCACCTTGCCGGCGAACCACACCCACTTCGGCATCGGGGTGCCCCGGTAGCGCTTCAGCACGCCACGGTCCCGCTCGATGGGGATCCAGATGCCGAGGTTCTGGAAGCTGACCGTCATGAGGCCGGTCGCGATCATGCCGGTGATGAAGTACTGCGTGTAGCTGACGCCGGGCGCGATCTCGTCGTTGAAGATCGCCGCGAAGATCAGGATCATGATGACCGGGAAGCCCATCGTGAAGACGACGGACTCCCGGGAGCGCAGGAACTGGGTGATCTCCAGCCGGCCCTGCCGCAGGGCGAGCGCGCCCCCGCCCGGCCGGCGGCCTCGGGCGGCGGCGACCGGGGCGGCCGGCTTCGTCGTGGTGGTCATCAGTGTCCGATCATCCGCAGGTAGACGTCTTCGAGGGTCGGCCGGGTCACCGTGAGGCCGGGGACCTCGCCGCCGAAGCGCGCGGCCAGCTCCGCCACCAGCGCCGTCGGCGTCGCGGTCTCCGCCGTCTCCGGCGTCCCCTCGGGGGTACGCCAGGACACCGTCGCCAGCGCCTCCTGGCGGTTGCCCAGCCGGTTCGGCGGGGCCACCTCGACCACCCGGCCGGCGGCGATCACACCGACCCGGTCGGCGAGGGCCTCGGCCTCGTCCAGGTAGTGGGTGGTGAGCACGATGGTGGTGCCGGCGGCGGAGAGGTCCCGGATCAGGTCCCAGAACTCGCGCCGGGCCTCCGGGTCGAAGCCGGTGGTGGGTTCGTCGAGGAAGAGCAGCTCGGGGCGGCCGACGATG
The DNA here is from genome assembly GCF_040607315.1 of Micromonospora sp. NPDC005305. Lineage (NCBI taxonomy): Bacteria > Bacillati > Actinomycetota > Actinomycetes > Micromonosporales > Micromonosporaceae > Micromonospora > Micromonospora sp. NPDC005305. The sequence goes on from NZ_JBEXGL010000023.1 coordinate 7,907, forward strand.
CCCAGCGCCACGTCGAGCCGGCGCTTCTGCCCACCGGAGAGGGTGTGCGTGCGCGCCCGGGCCTTGGCGCCCAGCCCGACCCGCTCGATCACCTTCTCGGGGTCGTCTGCCTCGGGGTAGAAGCCGGCGAAGTGCCGGACCACCTCGGCGACGGTCAGCTCGTCGAACTCGCCGGTGCCCTGGAGCACGATGCCGACGCGGGAGCGCCAGCCCGAGTCCGGGTGGGCCGGGTCGGCGCCCAGCACCCGCACCTCGCCGGCGTCGCGCCGCCGGTAGCCCTCCAGGATCTCCACCGTGGTGGTCTTGCCCGCGCCGTTCGGGCCGAGCAGGGCGAACACCTCGCCGCGGTGGACGTCGAGGTCCACCCCCGCCACCGCGAGGTTGTCGCCGTACGCCTTGCGCAGCCCCCGTACGGAGATCGCGAGCTCGTCATCCATGACGTCCAGTGTGCGACTCCGGCCGGCCGGGCGGCGGCCCGGGGTGTGGTGGTGTCGCCCATGCCGCGCCGCTCGTGCCCGTCGGTCCGCTCCATGGACCTGTGTGGTTTTCCACAGCCCGTTTTACTGAACGGTAACTTAAACTCCGGCCATGGACGAGAAGGCTCCTTCGGGGCGGCTGCCGGAGCGCGACCGGCCCTGGGTGATGCGCACCTACGCCGGGCACTCCTCCGCCGCGGCCACCAACGCGCTCTTCCGCCGAAACCTGGCGAAGGGGCAGACCGGGCTGTCGGTCGCCTTCGACCTGCCCACCCAGACGGGCTACGACCCGGACCACGAGCTGGCCGCCGGCGAGGTGGGCCGGGTGGGCGTGCCCGTGGCGCACCTCGGCGACATGCGGGCCCTCTTCGAGGGCATCCCGCTCGGCGAGATGAACACCTCGATGACCATCAACGCGCCGGCCATGTGGCTGCTCGGCCTCTACGGCACGGTCGCCGCCGAGCAGGGTGCCGAGCTGGCCCGCTGCGCCGGCACCACCCAGAACGACATCATCAAGGAGTACCTGTCCCGGGGGACGCACATCTTCCCGCCGGCGGCCTCACTCCGGCTCACCGCGGACGTCATCGCGTACACGCTGCGCGAGATGCCGAAGTGGAACCCGGTCAACATCTGCTCGTACCACCTCCAGGAGGCCGGCGCGACGACGGTGCAGGAGGTCGGCTTCGCCCTGGCCACCGCCGTCGCCGTGCTCGACGCGGTGCGCGACTCCGGCCAGGTGCCCGCCGAGCGGATGGGCGACGTCGTCCAGCGGATCTCCTTCTTCGTCAACGCCGGCGTGCGCTTCGTCGAGGAGATCGCCAAGATGCGCGCGTTCGGCGCGCTCTGGGACGAGATCACCCGCCACCGGTACGGCGTCGAGAACCCGAAGCAGCGCCGCTTCCGCTACGGCGTCCAGGTCAACTCGCTGGGCCTCACCGAGGCGCAGCCGGAGAACAACATCCAGCGCATCGTGCTGGAGATGCTCGGCGTCACCCTCTCCCGCGACGCCCGCGCCCGCGCCGTGCAACTGCCCGCCTGGAACGAGGCGCTCGGCCTGCCCCGGCCCTGGGACCAGCAGTGGTCGCTGCGCATGCAGCAGGTGCTGGCGTACGAGTCGGACCTGCTGGAATATCCGGACCTGTTCGAGGGCTCGCAGGTGATGACCGCGCTGGTCGACGACCTCGTCGCGGGGGCCCGGGTCGAGCTGGAGAAGGTGCTGGAGATGGGCGGCGTGGTGACCGCCGTGGAGACCGGCTACCTGAAGAGCGCCCTGGTCGCCTCGCTGGCCGACCGGCGTCGGCGGATGGAGGCCGGCACCGACGTGGTGGTCGGCGTCAACCGCTTCACCGAGACCGAGCCGTCGCCGCTGACCGCGGCCGGCGCCGAGGCCATCGAGCAGGTCGACCCCGCCGTCGAGGCGGCCGCCACCACCGCCGTACGCGAATGGCGGGCCGGCCGGGACACGGCCGCCGTGGACGCGGCACTCGCCCGGCTGCGCGCGGACGCCGCGACCACCACGAACCTGATGCCGGCGACCCTGGAGTGCGTGCGAGCCGGCGTGACCACCGGCGAGTGGGCCGGCGCGCTGCGCCGGGTCTTCGGCGAGTACCGGGCCCCCACCGGCCTGTCCGGGGCGGCCGGCGCCGGCGGCGACGCCGGCCTGGGCGCGGTCCGGGAGCGGGTCGCCGCCACCGCGCGCGAACTGGGCAGCGGCCGGCTGCGGCTGCTCGTCGGCAAGCCCGGCCTGGACGGGCACTCCAACGGCGCCGAGCAGATCGCGGTACGCGCCCGCGACGCCGGCTTCGAGGTGGTCTACCAGGGCATCCGGCTGACCGCCGGGCAGATCGTGGCGGCCGCCGTGGAGGAGGACGTCGACCTCGTCGGCCTCTCGGTGCTGTCCGGGTCGCACCTGGCCGCCGTGCCGGCCGTGCTGGACGGCCTGCGCGCCGCCGGGCGGGCCGACCTGCCCGTGGTGGTCGGCGGCATCATCCCGGCGGGCGACGCGGACGCGCTCCGGGCCGCCGGGGTGGCCCGCGTGTTCACCCCGAAGGACTTCGCGCTGACCGGCATCATCGACGATCTGGTCACCGTGATCCGCGAGTCCAACGGCCTGTCCTGAGGCGGCGCCCGGCCTGGAGTCAGCGGCCGGCCGAGGTTTGCGGCGACCCGAGGTCTGCCCGGCGACCCGAGGTCTGCCCGGCGGCCCGAGGTCTGCCCGGCGGCCCGAGGTCTGCCCGGTGGGCCGAGGTCTGCGGTGGGCCGAGGTCTGCGCCCGGCCCGAAGTCTGAAGCGGCTCCGGTCAGCGGCTCGCGTAGGTCTGGCAGTCGGCCATGTCCATCTCGGGGCCGACGGTGATCGCGGGGGCGTGACACTCCAGGTCGGAGTTGTGCCGGCAGTCCGCGCGCTGGCAGGCGCCGACCTGGGCAATCAGCTGCTCGACGCCGCCGCGCACCGGCAGCTCGATGAAGGTGTGGCAGTGCGCGTGGTCGCTGCTGCCGATCGTGATGGCGAACGCGTGGCAGTCGTTCGTGTGGTTGTAGGCGCAGGACCTGACGGCGCACTCCTGGACCCGGGGCATCTCCATCGACGCGGTCATCTCTCCGGCCCTCCTCTGGACGTCTGTCCCGAACGTAGGCGTTCGTCCCAGTCCTCACCCTCGATCTCGGCCCGGGTCATGCGGTCGGGTGCCCCGCGGCCGTCGTGCCCCCCAGCGGAGGCAGGTGCTCCACCACCGCCTTTGCTCTGCAGCCCTTTACGCAGCGCCCGCCGGTGGGGAGGTGTTGCGTCCGTGGCTGCAGAGCAAAGGGGGGCCGAGCCGGTGGACCGTTGGCTGAGTGGGGCGGGTGGCTGAGTGGGCCGGGTGGCTGAGTGGGCCGGGTGGCTCGGTGGGGCCGGGGCTGGTGGGGCGGTTGCTGGGTGGGGGCGTTGCTGGATGGGGCCGGTGGTTGGGCGGGCGCTGCCTGGCCCGCGTCTGGCCGTTGAGTCGTTCTCGACATCAGCTCGACAGGCGCCGGCGCGGAGACGGTTGGGGCGGGCCGCCGCGCCGCCGCCCACGCAGGCAGGCTCGGTGTGGGGTGGGTGTCCGGTTCGTGCCCTGCGCGGGTGGTGAGTGGAACGCTATGTGTGTCTCCCGGGTCCGGATACATCCATAGCGTTCCACCGACGGTGCCGAGGTGGGTGCGGTGTCCGGTTGCGGGGGTGACCGGCGGCATCCCGGCGGTGGAATGGCCGGCGGGCCGGTGTCGTTGTATCCGGGTGAACGGCCGAGGACCACGCCCCGCCTCCCGGGGTGCCCGGCCCACAGCGACCGCCCGCCGAGGCGGGACTGCCCGGCCGGGAATGACGGTGGCCGGCCGGTCGTTGTACATGGTCCCGGCGCTGCGAAGTGGCTTCGCCCCGCGCGCCGGATGATCCCCCCAAGACTTTCCCTTTGAGCGCCTGACGGTGCTCGCGCACACCGATACACCGCCGACCCCCGTCGGTCGTGTGCGCCAACCCCCGAATGGAGCCATCCGTGATGAACACGATGCTGCGTAAGAGTGTGCTGGGTATTGCTGGTCTGGCTTTCACCGGTGGTGTCTTCGCCGGTCCGATCGCCGCCCACGCCGACGCCCACCCGGTGGACAGCAAGCCGGTGGCGGTGAGTGTGCAGGGCGCCCAGTCGAAGATTGAGCTGAACGACGAGCAGACCGCGAACGCCAAGGCGATCATCGCGGCGACGAAGAAGGCCGGCCTGCCCGAGCGGGCCGCGGTCATCTCCATCGCCACGAGCCTGCAGGAGTCGAAGCTGGAGAACCTCGGCCACCTCGGCGACGCCAATGACCACGACTCGCTGGGCCTGTTCCAGCAGCGCCCGACCAGCGGTTGGGGCAGCCCGGAGCAGATCACCAACCCCGAGTACTCCACCCTCGCCTTCCTCAAGGGCCTGAAGCAGGTCGACGGCTGGGAGAGCATGCCGCTGACCGAGGCCGCGCAGACCGTGCAGGTCTCGGCCTACCCGGACGCCTACGCCCAGTGGGAGCAGCAGGCCACCGACATCGTCGCCCAGCACTGGAACAGCTGACCCACACAACCGCTGGCCGGCACCCCGACAACCGGGGTGCCGGCCAGCGGCGTATCCGAAGTGAAGGACGGCGGTCACCCTCGCCCCCAGCCCCCACCGCGACCACGAAGGAAGCGGAACTCAGACCCGGAACCCGGCAGCCCGAGCCGCCTGACGTTCGCGACGGCGCTCTCGACGCCGCCGCAGGAACCAGAAGAGGAACGCCACGAACCCGAGCAGGAACACCAGCACGAGCACCGGCAGCAGGATGGCCACCACCGACATGATGGCGCTGGTCGCGTCCTCGGCGGTGCTGGCCACCGGGGCGCCGAAGCCCGCGGTGGTCGCGTTGATGACCGGGCGGGCTGCCGACTTGAGCAGGTGCACGCCGAGCGCGAGGAGCACGCCGACCACCACCGGCACCCACTGGTGTGTGGAGAAGAAGGTGTCCGGGTCGCTGACCGTCACCGTCTCCGAGCTGGAGCCGGCGCCGAAGGCCAGGCCCCCGGCGGTGGGCCGGACCACGGTCTGCACCACGTCGTTGACGTGGTCGACCACCGGCACCTTGTCGGCCACCACCTCGACGGCGAGCAGCACGGCGAGGATCAGCAGGACCCAGCCGTTGCCCAGCCACTGCCAGCCGCTCGGCAGGTCCATGAGGTCGGTGTAGCGGGCGAGCAGACCCATCAGCAGGAGGGGGATGTAGGCGTTCAGGCCCGCCGAGGCGGCGAGCCCGGAACCGGTGAGGACTTCGAGCACGATCTCAATATCGCACCGGTGCGCCAGTGGCGCTCGTCGGCGACTGCCGGGTGCTCCGCTACCCTCGTCGGGTGCGGTTGGTGATTGCGAAGTGCTCGGTGGACTACGTCGGACGACTGTCGGCACATCTGCCGCCGGCCACCCGGTTGCTCATGGTGAAGGCGGACGGGTCGGTGTCGATCCACGCCGACGACCGGGCCTACAAGCCGTTGAACTGGATGAGCCCGCCGTGCCGGCTGGAGGAGGCTCCCGGTGTGTGGCGGGTGGTCAACAAGGCCGGCGAGGAGCTGCGCATCACCCTGGAGGAGATCTTCCAGGACACCTCGTACGAGCTGGGTGTCGACCCGGGCCTGCGCAAGGACGGCGTCGAGGCGCACCTGCAGGAGCTGCTGGCGGCCAACCCGGAGACCCTCGGCGAGGGGTTCACGCTGGTGCGGCGGGAGTACATGACCGCGATCGGCCCGGTCGACCTGCTCTGCCGGGACGCCAACCAGCGCGCGGTCGCGGTCGAGGTGAAGCGGCGCGGCGAGATCGACGGCGTGGAGCAGCTCACCCGCTACCTCGAACTGATGAACCGTGACCCGCTGCTCGCCCCGGTCGCCGGGGTGTTCGCCGCGCAGGAGATCAAGCCGCAGGCGCGGGTGCTCGCCACCGACCGGGGCATCCGGTGCGTGGTGGTCGACTACGACAAGCTGCGCGGCATCGAACGCGACGAGCTGACCCTGTTCTGAGCCGGCCGGGCCGGGGTGGTCAGCGGCCCCGGCCGTACATCAGCTTGGCGGCCTTGACCAGGCGGGCGACGTCGGCGGGGGTGCGTTCGAAGGTCATCGACGGCAGCAGCGAGCGGGCGCGGCGGCGGGTGATCGACTTGGCGCGGCCGAACTCGCGCAGCCCGTCCTCGCCGTGGATGCGACCGAAGCCGGAGTCGCCGACACCGCCGAACGGCAGGGTGGACATGCCGGCGAAGGTCAGCGTCGAGTTGACCGCGGCCATGCCGGAGCGCAGCCGCCGGGCGACCGCCACGGCCCGCTTGCGGCCGAAGACGGAACCCCCGAGGCCGTACGACAGGGCGTTGGCCCGTTCGACGGCCTCGTCCACGTCGCGGACCCGGTTGACGGTCAGCGTCGGCCCGAAGGTCTCCTCGCGCACCGCGGCCGAGTCCTCCGGCACGTCCACGAGCACGGTCGGGTGCACGTACGGCGGCTGGACCGCCTCGGGGCCGCCGAGCACCGGCCGGCCGCCGGCCGCCACGGCGTCGTCGATGTGCCGCCGGATGACGTCGACCTGGGACGGCATGGTGATCGGCCCGATGTCGGCGCCGTCGGGGCCGACGGTGAGCCGGCCGGCCTTCGTCACCACCTTGTCGACGAAGGCGTCGAAGACCTGGTCGACCGCGTAGACGCGCTCGATGCCGATGCAGGTCTGCCCGGCGTTGGTCAGCGCGCCCCAGACGCACGCCTCGGCGGCGGCGTCCAGGTCGGCGTCGGAGTCCACGATCATGGCGTCCTTGCCGCCGGCCTCCAGCAGCACCGGGGTGAGCGTCTCGGCGCAGGCGGCCATCACCTTCTTCGCGGTGGCGGTCGAGCCGGTGAAGGCCAGCTTCGCCACTCCCGAGCGGCACAGGGCCGCGCCGACGTCGCCGAGCCCGTGCACGGCCTGGAGGACCGGCTGCTCGGGCACCACCTCGGCGAACCGGTCGACGAGCCACTGCCCGACGGCCGGGGTGTACTCGCTCGGCTTGAACACCACGGCGTTGCCGGCGGCGAGGGCGTAGGCGGCGGAGCCGATCGGGGTGAAGACCGGGTAGTTCCACGGGCCGATCACGCCGACCACCCCGTACGGCTGGTATTCGAGGTGGGCCGTGAACTCGGCGAGGATCAGCCGGGAGCGGACCCGGCGCGGCCCGAGCACCCGGCGGGCGTTGCGGGCGGCCCAGTCGATGTGCTCCAGCGCGGTGAGGATCTCCACCACGGCGTCGCCGACCGGTTTGCCGCCCTCGATGTGCACCAGGTCGGCCAGTTCCTCCATCCGGCGGGCGAGCACGCCGCGCCAGCGCAGCAGCCGGTCGCGCCGGCCGGCGAAGCCGAGCCCGGCCCACCAGTCGGCGGCGGTGCGGGCCCGCTCCACCGCGGCCCGCACGTCCGCCTCGGTCGCGACGGGAAGCCGGCCGGCCTCCGCGCCGGTCGCCGGACTGGTCGACACGAGTCGGCCGTCCTCGATGAGCGGGATCCCCGGGACACGCACAGCCGTCATGGCCGGAGTCTAGACCCGAGCGTTACTCACCGGTAGGCCCCGCGGGAGCCGTACCCTCTGCCCAGGTCGGCGGTGTCGCGGGGTCGGCGGGATCGACGGACGTGCCGCCGGTTGAACCGGCGGCGCCCGCCGAAACGGCGAACAGGAGATGGCCGGCCGGGGTCCCGGGGGTGACCGCGCGGTGGTGGGACCGATTACGGTGAGGTGGCAGGCTGACGCCGCGGAGCGACGGTGGGGTGGAGGTCGACTGTCCATGGAGGAGCATCCGGAACTGATGCCGCTGTTGACGGTGTCGGGTGGGACGATGCGCGGGCTGAGCTTCCGGGTCGGCCGGGATCCACAGCTGGTCGGCCGGGCGCCGAACGCCAACATCGTGCTCGCCGACCCGCATCTGAGCCGGCGGCACGCCACGGTGCAGGCCACCGTCGACGGGGTGGTGCTCACCGATCTCGGCTCGACCAACGGCACCTGGCTCAACGACCAGCGGATCGTCGGCAGCGTGGCGCTCACCGACGGCGACGTGATCCGGCTGGGCCGCACCGACCTGCGCTTCTTCGACCCGGGCGTGGCCCGCACCGACCCGGTCGGCATGAGCTTCGGGCAGCCGCGCCGCGACCAGCGGCCCACCCTGCCGTTGCCGGTCCCGCCCTCGCCGCGCACGCCGGTCGAGTCGCGCGGCACGCTGCCGCTGGCGGTCGAGGCGCACCGCTGACCCTGAGTTCGGCCACACCGGCCGGCGGTCCCGAATGGGGCCGGCCCACATGGACCGGTCGCGGGCGGCCGTGCCAGCATGCGCGGATGGGGAACGAGCGACACACCGTCCGGGCCAACGGCATCGTCCAGGCGGTCCGGGTGGCCGGCCCGCCGGACGGCGTGCCGGTGCTGCTGGTGCACGGCAACGTGTCGTCCGCCGCCTTCTGGGAGCCACTGCTGCCCCGGCTGCCGGAGACGCTCCGGGTGGTGGCCCCCGACCTGCGCGGCTACGGCGACACCGACACCGCCCCGGTCGACGCCACCCGGGGCCTCGGCGACTTCGCCGACGACGTGGCCGCCCTGCTCGACGCCCCCGGCCTGTTCGCCCCCGGCGCCCGGCCCGTGGTGGTGGGGCACTCGCTCGGCGGTGGGGTGGCGATGCGGCTGCTGGTCGACCACCCCGACCGGGTGGCCGGGCTGCTGCTGGAGGCGCCGGTCTCCCCGTACGGCTTCGGTGGGACCCGGGACCTCGACGGCACCCCCACCACGCCCGACTTCGCCGGGACCGGCGCGGGCACCGCGAACGCCGACTTCGTGGCGCGGTTGGCGGCGCGCGACCGGGACGCCGACGGCCCGACCAGCCCGCGCAACGTGCTGCGCTCGGCGTACGTGGCCGACCCGGCGTCGCTGGGTGGGGACGAGGAACTGCTGCTGGAGAGCATGCTGACCACCGCCACCGGCGAGGACAACTACCCCGGCACGGCGGTGGCCTCGGCGCACTGGCCGGGCATGGCGGCGGGGGAGCGGGGCGTGCTCAACGCGCTGGCGCCCGCCCACTTCCGGCTCGCCGACGAGCTGGTCGCCGTCGCGGCCAAGCGGCCGGTGACCTGGGTACGCGGCGACGCCGACGTGATCGTCTCGGACACCTCGCTGTTCGACCTGGCGTACCTGGGGTCGCTCGGGATGGTGCCGGGCTGGCCGGGCGCGGCGGACTGCCCGCCGCAGCCGATGGTCGGGCAGACCCGGGCGGTGCTCGACCGGTACGCGGCGGCCGGCGGGACGTACCGGGAGGTGGTGTTGCCCGGCTGCGGCCACAGCCCGCACCTGGAGCGGCCGGCCGAGTTCGTGGCCGAGCTGCTGGCGCTCACGGAGGTGCCCTCCGGGGTCTGACCGACGCGGTGCGTGAAATATCCCACGGCGTCTCGACAACGCAGCGTCACGTGGCAGACTCCGGCGCATAACCTTAGCCGCCGTTCATGTCGGCGACGGCGGAGTCAACCAGGGAGGCCGGTCGTGGCGCGCGAGTTCACCAGTGTGGGTGTGGTGGGTCTGGGCACCATGGGTGCCGGCATCGTCGAGGTGTTCGCCCGCAACGGCATCGACGTGGTGGCCGTCGAGATCTCCGCCACCGCCGTGGAGCGCGGCCGAGCCACCCTCACCGGCTCCACCGACCGCGCCGTCGCCAAGGGCAAGCTCGCCGAGGCCGACCGGGACGCGCTGCTGGCCCGGATCGACTGGCAGGTCGGGCTGGACGCCCTGCACTCGGTGGACCTGGTGATCGAGGCGGTGCCCGAGCACCTGGACCTGAAGCAGCGGATCTTCGCCGAGCTGGACCGGGTCTGCAAGCCCGAGGCGATCCTGGCCACCAACACCTCCTCCCTGAGCGTCACCGAGATCTCGGTCGCCACCACCCGGCCGAACCAGGTCATCGGCATCCACTTCTTCAACCCGGCGCCGGTGATGAAGCTGGTCGAGGTGGTCCGCACCGTGGTCACCTCCGCCGACGTGGTGGCCGACGTGGAGGCGCTCTGCGCACGGCTCGGCAAGGTCGACGTCACCATCAACGACCGGGCCGGTTTCATCGCCAACGCGCTGCTGTTCGGCTACCTGAACCACGCGGTCGGCATGTTCGAGTCCCGGTACGCCACCCGCGAGGACATCGACGCCGCCATGAAGCTCGGCTGCGGCCTGCCCATGGGCCCGCTCGCGCTGATGGACCTGATCGGCCTCGACACCGCCTACGAGATCCTGGACACCATGTACCGGCGCGGCGGCCGCGACCGCCGGCACGCCCCGGTGCCCCTGATCAAGCAGATGGTCACCGCCGGCCTGCTCGGCCGGAAGTCCGGCCGCGGCTTCTACACCTACGAGCAGCCGGGCTCCCCGGTGGTCGTACCCGACGAGCACACCCCGGTGAGCACGGGCGCCGCGCTCGCCGACGGCGCCCGGGCGATCGCCAAGGTCGGCGTGGTCGGCTCGGGGACCATGGCCACCGGCATCATCGAGGTCTTCGCCAAGGCCGGCTACGAGATCATCTCGGTGACCCGGGGCGCGGAGAAGTCCGCCAAGGTCTGCGAGGCCGTCAAGACCTCGCTGAACAAGGGTGTGGTGCGGGGCAAGCTGAGCGAGGACGACCGGGACGCCGCGCTGGGCCGAATCACCTGGTCGGCCACCCTCGACCACCTGGCCGACGTCGACCTGGTGGTCGAGGCGGTGGTCGAGGAGTTGAGCGTCAAGAAGGCCCTCTTCGCCAGCCTCGACGAGATCTGCAAGCCGGGCGTCGTGCTGGCCACCACCACCTCGTCGCTGCCGGTGATCGACGTGGCGATGGCCACCCAGCGGCCGGCCGACGTGATCGGCCTGCACTTCTTCAACCCGGCGCCGATCATGCCGCTGGTGGAGATCGTGCAGACCATCCGCACCTCGGCGGAGACCGCCGCCACGGCCCGGGCGGTCTGCGCGGGGCTGGGCAAGACCGGCGTGGTCTGCGGCGACCGGTCCGGCTTCATCGTCAACGCGCTGCTCTTCCCGTACCTGAACGACGCGGTGAAGATGCTGGAGGCCAGCTACTCGACCGCCGACGACATCGACTACGCCATGAAGCTCGGCTGCGGCTACCCGATGGGCCCGTTCGAGCTGCTGGACGTGGTCGGCCTGGACGTCTCGCTGGCCATCCAGCGGGAGCTCTACCTGGAGCTGCGCGAGCCGGGCTTCGCCCCCGCGCCGCTGCTGGAGCACCTGGTCACCGCCGGCTACCTGGGCCGCAAGAGCGGCCGCGGGTTCCGCGACCACACCAAGCGCTGATCCGGGTCAACGCCGGGGGCCGCTGACGGCGTCTTCAGGGCGTGACCTTCGAGGAGTACGTCGGCAGCCGCGGCCCGGCTCTGTTGCGCCTGGCCCGGCTGCTGACCGGGGACGCGCACCGCGCCGAGGACCTGACCCAGGACGTGCTGGCCCGCGCGTACGTGCACTGGCGGAAGATCGCCCGGGCCGACCGGCCCGACGTGTACGTGCGGCGGATGCTGGTCAACGCGAACAGCTCGTGGTGGCGCCGGCGGTCCAGCCGGGAGCTGGCCGTCGACACCTTCGCCGAGCGGCCCGAGCGCGGTGACCTCGGCGGTGAGGCGGCCGACCGGGACGAGATGTGGCGGCTGATCCGCGCCCTCCCGGACCGCCAACGCGCCGTGCTGGTGCTGCGCTACTACGAGGACCTGGACGACGCCACGATCGCCCAGATCCTCGACTGCTCGCCGGTCACCGTCCGCACCCACGCGATGCGGGCGCTCGCCCAGCTCCGGGAGCGCTGCGGCGTCCCGACGACCAAGGGGAGCCGGCCGTGACCGACCTCGACCAGCGGATCACCTCGGTGCTGCGGGAGCACGCCGAGGGGGAGACCGACACCCACCGCCTGCTCCGGGAGTCCCGCGCCCGGGGCCGCCGCCGCCAACTGCGCCGCCGGGTCGCCGCCGGCACCGCGCTCGCGCTGGTCGGCGTCGCCGGTTTCGCCGGCGTGACCGGCACCGACGTCAGCGGCCTGACCGGCCGGCTGCCCTGGACGGCGGCGACCCCCGCGACCGCGGCCCCGCCGGTGCCACCCCGGGCCGACGGGGTGCCCGGGGCGGCCGCCGACCCGGCCCGGGTCGGCACCGACCCGCGGGTGCTGCACTTCGGCGTCGACCCGGCGCAGGCCCGGTACCTGGGCTGGGGAGTCAGCAACAACCAGGTCGAGTCGATCCGGGTCGAGACCCCGGCCGGGCGGCGGATCACGGTGGAGGTGGCCCGCTCCGAGGCGGCCCTCGGTGGCGCGGGGATCGAGGGGTTCCCGGTCGACCTGCCGAGGCCCGCCTTCGACGGCGGAATCCAGCGGGTGGCCTTGGGCGGCGGTCTGAGCGGGTACCTGACCTGGTTCCGCCCTGCGGCGGGCCTCTTCGTCCGGGCGAGCATCACGGGTGGGGACCCGCTCGCGCTCACCCGCGGCCTCGAGGCGCTCCGCTGGGACGAGGCTCGCCGGTGCGCCGCGCCGGTGCGGCTCGACGCGCTGCCGGCCGACGCCACGGTCGACTCCTGCCGGGTCGACCTCTCCTCGTACCCGGGACTGGTCACCGCGCAGCTCGGCGTGCGGGGGGACCGGGAGCAGCACATGGCGGTCTGGTACCGGTACGCGGTGCAGGCCGGTACGAACGCCAAGTCCAACCGGACGTTCGGCGGCCGGCCGGCGTACGTGCCGCCGAACGGCTGGACCATCGACCTGGTCGGCGTCCCCAAGGTGGAGCTGAGGGCCACCTTCGATGCGTCGGGCGAGGGCTTCACCGAGGCGGACGCGGGCACGCTGCTGGCCGGGGCGCGGCTGGCGGAGGACCCGACCCGCCTTGAGACCTGGCCCTGACCGGGCCTCGCCGGCCGGACCCGCCCGACCCGGGTCGGTCCGGCCGGCGGACCGTACGCTTGGTGACCGTGAGCCCCCGTCGCAACCGTCCCCGCCGGGACGAGACCGCCCACCTGGACTCCGAGCGGGCCCGCCAGGGCGTGCCGACCGTCCAGCAGTGGCGCGACGGCGACTGGCAGGTGCGCGGGATCACCGGCGGGGCGTCGGTGAAGACGTACCGGTGCCCCGGCTGTGACCAGGAGATCCGTCCCGGTGTGGCGCACGTGGTGGCCTGGCCGGCCGACGACCGGGGTGACCTGACCGACCGCCGGCACTGGCACAGCGGCTGCTGGCGGGCCCGGGACCGGCGCGGACCGAACCTCCAGCGCGGCCGGGGCGCCCCCCGGCACGGCTGAGCGATCTGGATCACCCTGTTTCCGCCCCGGCGGGCGGCGCGGACGGCGGCGCGGGAGACTGGAGCGGTGAGCACACCGATCCGTGCGTCGTCGATCCTGCCCGGCCGCCGGGAGGACATCGAGCTGCACACCGCCGACGGGCTGACGCTGGTCGGCGAGCTGGCCCGGCCGCTGGAGCGGGAGCCGGTCGGCACCCTGGTCTGCCTGCACCCGCTGCCCACCCACGGCGGGATGATGGACAGCCACGTGTTCCGCAAGGCGGCCTGGCGGCTGCCCGCGCTGGCCGACCTTGCCGTGCTCCGCTTCAACACCCGGGGCACCAGCAGCGTCCGCGGCACCAGCGGGGGGACCTTCGACGGCGCGGTCGGCGAGCGCTTCGACGTGGCCGCCGCCATCGAGTACGCCGAGTTCCACGAGCTGCCGAACATCTGGCTGGTCGGCTGGTCGTTCGGCACCGACCTGGCGCTGAAGTACGGCTGCGACCCGGCCGTGGCCGGTGCCATCCTGCTCTCGCCGCCGCTGCGTTACTCCGCGCCCGCCGACCTGACCGTCTGGGCCGAGTCGGGCCGGCCGCTCACCGCCCTGGTTCCCGAGTTCGACGACTACCTGCGCCCCGAGGAGGCCCGGCAGCGCTTCGCCGCGGTGCCGCAGGCCGAGGTGGTCGGGGTGCCCGGCGCGAAGCACCTCTGGGTCGGCGACGCGGAGACCGTGCTCAACGAGATCGTCAGCCGGGTCAACCCGTCCGTGCCGGTCCCGCTGCCGACCACCTGGGACGGCCCCATGGAGACCGGCGACGCCAGCGCGTACGCCGACCGGACGGTGGCCGCCTTCGCCGACACCCCGGTGCCCGGCCCGGAACAGCGCCGCGCCGGCTGACGGTCAGCGGGACTCCTGCCGGGGCAGCACCACCTCGCGCAGGATGAGCTGGAGCGCGGCGACCGTGGGGATGGCGATCAGGGCGCCGACCACGCCCAGCAGCGACACCCCGAGCAGGGCGGCCAGCAGCGCGGCCACCTCGTTCACCGAGACCGCCCGGCGCATGATCTTCGGGTAGATCAGGTAGTTCTCGACCTGCTGGTAGATGAGGAAGAAGACCAGGCAGGCGATGCCGACCGGCAGGTCGGTGGCGAGCCCGACCAGGGTCACCACCACGGCGCCCAGGGTGGCCCCGATCTGCGGGATCAGGTCGGTCACCGCGACCACCACGGCCAGGGCGAAGGGGTACGGCAGCCCGACCACCAGCGCGAACACGAAGGTGCTCGCCCCGGCCAGCACCGCGATGGCCAGGGCGCCCACCATGTACGCGCCGACCCGGGCCAGGATCTCGTCGCCGATGAGGCGGACCCGCTCCCGGCGGGTCCGGGGCACCAGCGCGTACCCGAGGTCGCGCAGCTTGTTGAAGTAGGCCAGGAAGTAGATCGTCAGCACCAGCACGGTCAGCGCCCGGAAGATGGTGCCGAAGATGAGCTGCGCCCCGCCCAGCACGCCGCCGAGGGCCCGGCCGATGGTGTCCGCGTTCGCCGCCGACTGGACGCGCTGCATCACGTCGTAGCGCTCGACGAAGTCGTTGACGGTGGGGTTGCGGCGCAGCTCGTCGACGTAGCCGGGAAGGTGGTCGATGAACTGCCCGGACTGGGTCACCACCGGTGGCACCAGCGCCAGCAGCCCGCCGATGATCAGCAGCACGACGGTCAGCGTCACCACCGCCACGGCCAGCCCCTGCGGCAGCCCCCACCGGCGCAACCGCACCACGGCCGGGTGCAGGCCGACGGCGAGGAAGAGCGCGATCACCACCAGGACCAGGATGCCGGTCGAGTTCCGGACGCCCAGGAACACCGTGTACGCCAGCAGCACGCCGAGCGCCCCGGTGAAGCCGATCAGGAAGCTGCTGCGCCGCAGCGGCCGGCCCGGCACACCGAAGCGCCCGCTCGGCTCGAACTCGGTCTCGGCCGCGACCTCGGCCAGTGACGGCGTGCCCGCCGGGGCTGGTGCGGCGGCCGGTTCCCGGGTGCCGGGGCGGCGGGGTGTGGCGCTCGCGCCGGGCGGATCCGGGTCGGGGCGCGGGTCGTCGTCCGGGCCGGCGGATCCGTCCTGCGACACCCGTGCCTCCCCGGCTCCCGCTCCGGCCCGGCGGAGCGCCCTGCGGCGGACCGTGTGCACCGGACGAGTGCTCGGCGGTGCAGCCCGTGCCCCGCACGTTAGCGGTCGGCGTCCGCCCCGGCCATCCCCCTGCTCGATCACGCCGTGCGGTGGCGCCGACCGGGAGGGTCAGTCCTTGTCGACGGTGACGGTGCTCGGCTTGGCGCTGCGCTCGTCGGTGGTCGGCTTGGTCGGGCGCTTGCCGTTCTCGCCGGTGCTGGTGATCTTCGTGGGGGTGGCGCCCCGGCCGCCCTCGCCCGGCACGGCGGCCACGGTGGGCTCGCCGTCCACGCCGGCGCTGGCGCCGGAACCGTCCACGGTGGTCACGGGTTCGGCGACCGGGCGGGACTTCGCGGCGTCCGCCGCCGGCTCGCCGGCCTCGGCGGGGGCGCCGCCGTTGGGGGAGACCGTCGCGGTGCCCTTGGCGGTGGCGGGCACCGGCGCCCGGTCGCCCGCCGGCGTGCCGTTCGCCTCGCGGCCGCCCGCCGCCGTGGCCAGCTCGCCCGGGTCGACGGGAGTGGCGGCCAGGCCGGCCGGCCCGGCCTCCGTGCGCAGCTCGGCGAGCCGGCGCTGGAGGTCGTCGGACTCCTGGCGGGACTTCCAGGTCTCCGTGCGCAGGTCGGCCAGTTCCTGCTGCGCGTTGGCGATCTCCAGCATCACCTGGGCGAGCTGCTGCCGGCCGGCGGCCACCTCCTGCTGGGTGGCGGCGAGGTGCTGCTGGGTGGTGGCCAGGTGCTGCTGGGTGGTGGCCGCGTACTCCTCGAACTGCCGCCGCGAGGCGGCCACGTGCTCGTCGGCCTTGCGGCGCTTGTCGGCGGCGTCCGCCTCGGCCCGGCGCAGCAGCTCGGTGGCCTCCTCCTCGGCCCGCTGGCGCATGGTGAGCGCGTCCTGCTCGGCGGCCTGCCGGAGCTCCGCCGCGCCCTGCTCGATCTCCGCGCGCCGGGCCGTGTAGGCCTTCTCCAGCTCGTCCTGCCGCCTGGTGTGCTGCTTGTCCAGCTCGTCGCGGCGCTTGGCGAACTCCTGCTCGGCGGTGGCGCGGCGCTGGGCCAGCTCCTTGGCCGCCGTCTCCTGCCGCGCCTTGACCTCCTTCTCCACGCCGGCCCGCCAGGCGCCCAGCTCCTGCTGGGTCTGGGCACGGGCCTGCTGGACGTACGCCTCGGTCTCGCTCCGCATCCGCTGCACGTAGGCCTCGACCTCGGCGCGGTTGCGCTTGCCGGCCTCGGCGGCCTCGGTGGTGAGCCGGTTGGCCTCGGTGCGGGCCCGGCCGCGGGTGACCTTCGCCGCCTCCTCCGCGTCGTCGACGATCTTCTTGGCCTCGGTGAGCGCCTTGGCGTGGGTGGCCCGGCCGGCCTCGGCGGCGGAGTCGGTGAGCCGCTTGGCCTCCTGCTGGGCCTTGGCGTGCACCTCCTTGGCCGCCTCGCGGAGCTGGGTGGCCTCCTGCTGGGCCTTGGCCAGCGCCTCCTTGGCGGCCTCGCGCAGCCGGGTGGACTCCTGCTGGGCGCGGGTGTGGATCTCCTTGGCGGTGTCCCGGAGCTGGGTGGCCTCCTGCTGCGCCCTGGCCAGCGAGTCCTGGGCGTCCTTCCGAAGCTTCTCGGCCTCGGCCCGGGCCGCGGAGAGGGTGGACTTGGCCTCGGCCCGGGCCGCGGAGAGGGTGGACTCCGCCTCGGCCTTGCGGGCGGCGGTGTGCCGCTCCTCTTCGGCCCGGCGGGCCGCCAGGGCGATCTCGAAGTCCTTGAGGGCCTGGGCCGCCTGCTCCCGGGCCTCCTCGATGATGTGCTCGGCGGCCGCCCGCCGCGCCTCGATCTCCTCGTTGGCGGCGGCCAGGATGTCGTCGGCCTGTTCCTCGGCCATGGTGAGGATCTGCTCGACCCGGGGACCGAGATGCCGGAACGAGGCCCGGTCCACCACACCCACCTGCTTGCGCACCTGGGCGAGGTCGCGTTGCAGCACCTCGACCTGGCCGGCCAGCTTGTGGATCTGGGTGTACGCCTGTTCCCGCTCGGTCGTCAGCGCGGAGATCTCGTGCTCCGCACGAGCGACGTAACGGTCGACCTGTCGTTTGTCGTACCCCCGCAGAGCGGACTCGAAGCTGGGCTCCGTGGTCACGTCCCCGCCGAGGGCGAACAGTTCCTCGCCGTGCGACATGCCCCCATCCTCACACGCATCCGGCCCTGCTGGGGCGATACGGACGCCCCTGTTGGGAGGTGCATCCCACTGAACTGGCGAAACGGCCGGGAAAGCATGACGGCGCGGGGCGGCACCGGTCACCCGGTGTCACCCCGCGCCGCGGCTCATGCCCCGTCTGCGGGTGGTGGGGTCAGCTGGCCGACTCGGCCGTGACCTTCTTGTCGGCGCCGTCGGCCTTCGGGGCCTCCGGCTTGTTGGCGCCCGCCGCCGGCACGCCCGGCACGATGCCGGCCAGACCGGAGAGCATCTGCCCGAGCTGCGAGGTGACCGCGTCCTTCTGCCGGGTGAGGTCCTCGACCTCGCGGCGGGCCGCCTGGGTGGTCAGCTCGGCCTCGGTGCGGGCCTCGCTGAGCAGTCGCTGCGCCTCGGCCCTGGCCTCGGACACGGTCTTGTCGGCCAGCGCCTTGGCCTTCTCGACGGTGTCGGTGGCGGTGCGCTCGGACTCGACCCGGCGGGCCTCGGCCCGCTGCTCGATCTCCTTGGCCCGCTCCTGGGCGGCATGGGCGCGCTGCTCGGCCTCGCTGACCAGCTTCTGGGTCTGCGCGACCTGGGCGGCGTGCCGCTGGGACTCCTCGCGCTCGGCCTTCTCGCGCCGCTCGGCGAGCTGGAGCTCCAGGGCCTGGAGGTCCTTGTCGCGCTTGTCCCGCGCGTCGGTGAGCAGCTTGGTGGCCTCGGCCCGCTTCTCCTCGGCCTCGCGGGCGGCCTTCGCGCGCTGCTGGGTGATCTCCCGCTCGGCGGTGGCGCGCAGGGTGGCGACCTCGCGCTCGACCGTGGACTTCAGCTCGGCCACCTCGTGGGCGGTGACCGTGCGCAGCTGCTTGGTCTCCCGGTCGGCGTCGGCGCGCAGGGTGTCGGCCTCGCGGCGGGCCTGCACGCGGACCTCGGCGGCCTCGCGCTCGGCGGCGGTGCGGACGCTGCCGGCCTCGCGCTCGGCGGTGGCCTTCATGGCGGCCGCCTCGGCGCGGGCCTTGTCGGTGATCTCCCGGGCCTCGAGGCGGGCGGCGGAGAGGATGCCCTCCGACTCGCGCTTGGCCTCGTTGCGGTGGTCGTTGGCCTGCTCCTCGGCCAGCCGGAGGATCTGCTCGACGCGGGTGCCCAGGCCGGAGAGGGTCGGCCGGCTGTTCTCCTCGAGCTGCTTGTTGGTCTCGGTGAGCTTCTGCTCGAGCGCGCCCTGGCGCTGCTCGGCCTGGCGCAGCCGCCGCTGCGCGTCGTTCATCCGCTGCTCGGCCTCGGCGCGGGCCTGCTCGGACTGGCTCAGGGCGGCGGTCAGCCGGCCGATGAAGTCGTCGACCTGGTTGGTGTTGTAACCACGCAGGCCAACGGTGAAATCGGGCTGTGAGTTCGCGTTATCGAAGAACGCAAGAGGGGAGGACTGCTGCTGGGGCATTGGGACATACTCGCAGACGCCCCAGGGTGCTTCGCAAGAGCGGTCCGCAGCTTTCGTGTCCTGTTTACATGGTCAACTTCGCCGCGTGCCGGGACCGGGCCAACTGGCGATCTTGGCAGGTCCCGGGCGGGTCGGGCGACCCCTCGGCAAGGACGCGAAAAGGGCCGCGGGTGGGTGCCCGCGGCCCTTTGTCGTGCGGCAATCGAATGGTGTTGCGGCCTACCGGAAAGGCAATGCCGTCGGTCAGTGCCCGCGGAACCGGTTGATCGCGGTTTCGTGCCGGGCGCGCAGCTCGGTGTCCCGCACGCCGAGACCGTCGGTGGGCGCCAGGCAGCGCACGCCGACCTTGCCCTGGTGCGCGTTGCGGTGCACCTCGTACGCGGCCTGGCCGGTCTGCTCCAGCGGGTAGGTCCGGGACACCGTCGGGTGCACCTTGCCGAGCGCCACGAGCCGGTTGGCCTGCCACGCCTCGTGGTAGTTGGCGAAGTGGCTGCCGACGATCCGCTTCAGGTGCATCCACAGGTAGCGGTTGTCGTACTGGTGCAGGTAGCCGCTCGTGGAGGCGCAGGTGACGATGGTGCCGCCCTTCTTGGCCACGTAGACGCTGGCGCCGAAGGTCTCCCGGCCCGGGTGCTCGAAGACGATGTCCGGGTCCTCGCCACCGGTCAGCTCGCGGATGCGCTCCCCGAAGCGGCGCCACTCGTCCTGGTCCTGGGTCTCCTCGTCCTTCCAGAACCGGAAGCCCTCGGCGGTGCGGTCGATGACCAGCTCGGCGCCCATCTTCCGGCACAGCTCGGCCTTCTCCGGGGAGGAGACCACGCAGACCGGGATGGCCCCGCCGCCCAGCGCCATCTGGGTGGCGTAGCCGCCCAGGCCGCCGGAGGCGCCCCAGATCAGCACCACGTCGCCCTGCTTCATGTTCGCCCCGTGGTGGGAGACCAGCTGCCGGTACGCCGTGGAGTTGACCAGCCCCGGGCTGGCCGCCTCCTCCCAGCTCAGGTGGCGGGGCTTCGGCATGAGCTGGTTGGCCTTGACCACGGCCAGCTCGGCCAGGCCGCCGAAGTTGGTCTCGAAGCCCCAGATCCGCTGCTGCGGGTCGAGCATGGTGTCGTCGTGGCCGGCGGCGTCCTCCAGCTCCACGGAGAGGCAGTGCGCGACCACCTCGTCGCCCGCCTTCCACCGGGTCACGCCCGGCCCGGTCCGCAGCACCACGCCGGCCGCGTCCGACCCGACCACGTGGTACGGCAGGTCGTGCCGGCGGGTCAGCTCGGAGAGCCGGCCGTAGCGCTGGAGGAACTTGAAGGTGGGCAGCGGCTCGAAGATGCTGGTCCACACGGTGTTGTAGTTGATGGCGCTGGCCATCACGGCGACGAGCGCCTCGCCGGGGCCCAGCTCGGGGGTGGGCACCTCCTGGACGTGCAGCGCCTTGCGCGGGTCCTTGTCCCGGGTGGCCATGCCGTCGAACATCCGGGTGTCCTCGGCGCGGACCACCACGCCCCGGTAGGTCTCCGGTACCGGCAGGCCGGCGATGCCGGCGAGTTCCCTCTCCGGCTGCGCGGAGCCCTCCGCCGCCATGATCGCTTCGAGGATGTCCTGCACGGTGACCTCCCGTTCGTTGCGCACCCGCACCGGGCGGGCAGGGGTGCTGCCATCGTCGGCGCCGGTGCGACGGGACCGCCATGTCGGCAATCGACACATCCGGCACCGGTCGCACTCCTGTGGCCCCGGACGTTACTGAACGGTAGCTAGGGCGGGAAGTCCTCTGTGAAAAACTGCATCCGCCGATGCGTGGAGGTGTCCGTGGGAACGTGAAACCGCGCAGTGCCGCGCTGTGTCCCAGGTAGGAGGAAGGGGCTCCGGCCACCTCGGCCGGAGCCCCTCGGCGTGGCTCAGTGCCCGGTCGCCGCCGGCTCGACCAGCTCGACCAGGACGCCCCCGGCGTCCTTCGGGTGCACGAAGTTGATCCGCGAGTCGGCGGTGCCCCGCTTCGGCTTCTCGTAGAGCAGCCGCACGCCGCGCTCGCGCAGCGCCGCGCAGGCCGCGTCGATGTCGGTCACCGTGTACGCGACCTGCTGCACGCCCGGCCCGTTGCGGTCCAGGAACTTGGCGATCGTCGAGGACGGCGACAGCGGGGCGAGCAGCTGGAGGCAGCCGCCCTCGGTGGTCGGCCCGACCGCGAGCATCGCCTCGCGTACGCCCTGTTCCTCGTTGGTCTCCGTGTGCACGCAGCGCATCCCGAAGGTGCGCCCGTAGAAGTCGATCGCGGCGCCCAGGTCGGCCACGGCGATCCCGACGTGGTCGATGCGGCGCAGGCCGATGTCGGTGACATGGTCGGCGGCGGGCTCGACGGGGGAGTTCTCAGCCATGGCGCCAGTGTGGCCGAACAATCGTTAAGGCGTACAGGTCGGCAATCTCACGCCGCCGGATCGGACCCCGCCCGAACGTCTCCGCCCCGAGCCTCAGCCGAACGGGCTACCCCGAACGAGGTCACCGGGCCGACATCCGCCGTACACCCGAGCCGGCGGCCGGCCGCGCTCCGATCGTCCTGCTGGACGGGCGATGCCCCGATGACCAGGTCGCGAGCAGGATTCGAACAGGCACGCACATCAGCAATGGTCGCCCCCCGGCCAGCGCTCGCGGCCCGGGCTCGGGGGCCTCGAGCGGACTCGGGAGTGGTCGGCATGACGCTGGAGCAGTGGGCGGCAGCGGGCGTCGTGTTGGGCGCGATCCTCAGCGCGCTGACCCTGGCCGTGACGGTGAGCCGGCCGTTGCGCCGCCTGGCCCGGCAGAACGAGGAGTTCCGGCAGGACTGGTACGGGGTGCCGGCCCGACCGGGCCACGACGCCATCCCGGGGGTGCCGGAGCGGTTGCGGCGGATCGAGACGGAGCTGCACCCGAACGGACGCGGGACGCTGCGGGACGCGGTCAACGATGCGGAGCGCCGTCTCAAGGACGTGGAGAGCCGCCTCGACGACCACCTCGGCGCGCACCAGGGTGGAAGGCCCGACGGCTGACCCGTGGTGAGCCGGAGTAGCCCCAGCTCATCGATCGTTCGGCATATGCGAACCCGGACGGCGCGCGGTTGATCTGCAACTTGCACACGGTGAAGAGTACGGATGGTGAGTTCACTGTCACGTCCCGTTGCCGCGATCTGGATCCCGTCCCACGTCGACCCGATCGAACCCCACCTCATGGCCTGCCTGGACCACGCGAGGCGCTGCCGCTACGGCCTCCTCGGGATCATCACCACGGCACCGTGGGACGAGGTCAGGCAGATGATGATCGACGGGAAGGTCGACGTGGTGGTGGTCGCGGAACGGGAGCACCTCCCGCCGGACCGGACGCCGCGGATCGAGGTGGCCGCCCGAGGGGTGCGCCCGTCCCTGGCGTCGCTGCCCAGGGGCCCGGTGCCGCCGCGCCGGCGCCGCCCGCGCCAGGGCTGAACGTCCGAACAGCTATCGACCGCCGTGACTGGATCACATTGCGGACGTGCTCGGGGTCACCGTGCTGTCGCCGTCCCCGGGCAGATATGGTGCGTCCTAACAATCGTTAAGGCGTACAGGTCGGCACCCCCTCGGAGGCAGGCATGGCTTCGGTGATCGTCAGCGGCGCGCGGACCCCGATGGGGCGCCTGCTGGGCAACCTCAAGGACCTCCCGGCGACGAAGCTCGGTGGCATCGCGATCAAGGCAGCGCTGGAGCGCTCCGGCGTGGCGCCGGACCAGGTCCAGTACGTGATCATGGGGCAGGTGCTCCAGGCCGGCGCGGGCCAGATCCCGGCCCGCCAGGCCGCCGTCGAGGCGGGCATCCCGATGTCCACCCCGGCGCTGACCATCAACAAGGTCTGCCTCTCCGGCCTGGACGCCATCGCCCTGGCCGACCAGCTCATCCGGGCCGGCGAGTTCGACATCGTGGTGGCCGGCGGCATGGAGTCGATGACCACAGCCCCGCACCTGCTGCTGGGCCAGCGCTCCGGCTACAAGTACGGCGACGTGACGATCAAGGACCACATGGCCCTGGACGGTCTCACCGACGCCTGGGACTGCTGCTCGATGGGCGAGTCCACCGAGCGGCTCGGGGCGAAGCACGGCATCACCCGCGAGGAGCAGGACGCGTTCGCCGCGGCCAGCCACCAGCGCGCCGCCGCCGCCCAGAAGAACGGCCACTTCGCCGAGGAGATCACCCCGGTGATCATCCCGCAGCGCAAGGGCGACCCGCTGGTGGTCAGCGAGGACGAGGGCATCCGCCCGGACACCACCGCCGAGTCGCTCGGCAAGCTCCGCCCGGCCTTCGCGAGAGACGGCACCATCACGGCCGGCAGCTCCTCGCCCATCTCCGACGGCGCCGCCGCGGTGGTCGTCATGAGCAAGGCCAAGGCCAAGGAGCTGGGGCTCACCTGGCTGGCCGAGATCGGCGCGCACGGCAACGTGGCCGGCCCGGACAACTCCCTGCACTCGCAGCCGTCGAACGCCATCCAGCACGCGCTGAAGAAGGGCGGGCTCAGCGTCTCCGACCTCGACCTCATCGAGATCAACGAGGCGTTCGCCCAGGTCGGCATCCAGTCCGCGCGGGACCTCGGGATCAGCACCGACAAGGTGAACGTCAACGGCGGCGCGATCGCGCTCGGCCACCCCATCGGCATGTCCGGCGCCCGGCTGGTGCTGACCCTGGCGCTGGAGCTGAAGCGGCGCGGCGGCGGCACCGGCGCGGCCGCGCTCTGCGGCGGCGGTGGCCAGGGCGACGCGCTGATCATCCACGTCCCGAACGGTGCCGAGAGCTGACTGTGAACAACAGTGTCCAGAACGTCCCGGCGGCGGCCGCCGGCTCGGTGCGCCGCAGCCGGGACGTACCCCTGCTGGTCGAGCGGGCCCGCGCGGGTGACCCCCGCGCGGTGGCCCGGCTGATCACCCTGGTCGAGTCCGGCGACGAGGTGCTGCCGCAGGTCGCGGCGGCCCTCGCGCCCTACTCCGGGCACGCCCAGGTGGTCGGCCTGACCGGCTCGCCGGGGGTGGGCAAGTCCACCACGACCAACGAGCTGGTCCGGGCGCTGCGGGCGCGCGGCCACCGGGTGGGCGTGCTGGCCATCGACCCGTCGAGCCCGTTCACCGGCGGCGCGATCCTCGGTGACCGGGTCCGGATGCAGGACCACGCCACCGACCCCGGCGTCTACATCCGCTCGATGTCCAGCCGGGGCCACCTCGGCGGGCTCTCCGCGGCCACGCCGCAGGCGGTGCGGGTGCTGGAGGGCGCCGGCTGCGACGTGGTGCTGGTGGAGACCGTCGGCGTCGGCCAGGCCGAGGTGGAGGTGGCCTCGCTGGCCGACACCACGCTGGTGCTGCTCGCACCGGGCATGGGCGACGCCATCCAGGCCGTGAAGGCCGGCATCCTGGAGATCGCCGACGTCTTCGTGGTCAACAAGGCCGACCGGGACGGCGCCGACGCCACGGTGCGCGACATCCAGGGCATGATCGCGCTGGGCGAGCGCGGGCCGGGCGAGTGGCGGCCCCAGGTGGTGCGCTCCATCGCCGCCCGCGGCGAGGGCATCGACGACATCGCCGCCGCGATCGACAAGCACCGCGACTGGCTGGAGCGCCACGGGGAGCTGCGCCGCCGCCGGGAGGCGCGGGCCGCCGCCGAGATCGAGGCGATCGCGCTCGGCACCCTGCGGGACCGGATCGGCTCGCTGCGCGACGGTACGCAGCTGCCGACGCTCGCGGCCAGGGTGGCCGACGGCGCGGTCGACCCGTACGCGGCGGCTGGCGAGCTGCTGGCGCAGTTGGGCGCCTGACGGGTCCACTGCGGAGCAACCGCGCCTAGTACGCTCGCACCGCCTCACGGACCCGTGGGGCGGTGCGCGTCTGTGGTGGGAGAGCATGGCTGACGAGGCGACCCAGGAGCTGTCGGTGACCCCGAGCGCGATGGCGGGCGGTGCGACGCACGTCTCCGACGAGGTGGTGGAGAAGATCGCGGTGGCCGCCGCGAAGTCGGTGCCCGGGGTGGCCGAGCTGGGCGGCGACGTGGCCCGCTTCTTCAACGCCGTGCTGGACCGGGTCGGTCTGGACCAGGTGGGCGACGCCCGGCGCGGCTGCTCGGCGCACGTCACCGAGGGCGCGGCGGTGGTCAACCTGGTGATCGTCATCGACGGCGGCCGGCCGGTGCCCGAGGTGACCGACGGGGTCCGCGCCGCCGTGACCTCGGCGGTCGAGGCGTACGGGCTGCGGGTCGACGAGATCAACATCCGGGTCGACGACGTGGCGCTGGGCGGGCCGCTGGTCCCCTCGGCCTGATCAGGTTACCGATCGGTAGGCGCAAGCTTAGCGATCGTTCAGGCTGTCGTTCTACACTCGGTCTGCATCCCAGGACTCGAGGAGGAGCTCCGCGAATGGACGCCGACGAGATCGCCGCCGGTCGGGCCCGCTGGCAGGCCCGCTACGACGCCGCCCGCAAGCGCGACGCGGACTTCACCACCCTGTCCGGGATGGCCGTCGACCCGGTCTACGGGCCGCCGGAGGGGGTGCCCTACCCGGGCTTCGAGCGGATCGGCTGGCCGGGCGAGTTCCCGTACACCCGGGGGCTCTACCCGACCGGCTACCGCGGGCGCACCTGGACCATCCGGCAGTTCGCCGGGTTCGGCAACGCCCAGCAGACCAACGAGCGCTACAAGATGATCCTCGGAGCCGGCGGCGGCGGGCTCTCCGTCGCCTTCGACATGCCGACCCTCATGGGGCGCGACTCCGACGACCCGCAGTCGCTCGGCGAGGTCGGCCACTGCGGCGTGGCGATCGACACGGCCGCCGACATGGAGGTGCTCTTCGACGGCATCGACCTGGCCGGCGTGACCACCTCGATGACCATCTCCGGCCCGGCCGTCCCGGTGTTCTGCATGTACCTGGTCGCCGCCGAGCGGCAGGGCGCCGATCTGTCCACGCTGGACGGCACGCTCCAGACGGACATCTTCAAGGAGTACATCGCGCAGAAGGAGTGGCTCTTCGACCCGGAGCCGCACCTGCGCCTCATCGGCGACCTCATGGAGTACTGCGCCCGGGAGATCCCGCGGTACAAGCCGCTGTCGGTCTCCGGCTACCACATCCGCGAGGCCGGCTCGACCGCCGCCCAGGAGTTGGCGTACACGCTGGCCGACGGGTTCGGCTACGTCGAGCTGGGGCTCTCGCGCGGGCTGGACGTCAACGTCTTCGCCCCGGGCCTGAGCTTCTTCTTCGACTCCCACGTGGACTTCTTCGAGGAGATCGCCAAGTTCCGGGCCGCCCGCCGGATCTGGGCCCGCTGGCTGCGCGACGTCTACGGCGCCACCAGCGAGAAGGCCCAGTGGCTGCGGTTCCACACCCAGACCGCCGGGGTGTCGCTGACCGCCCAGCAGCCGGTCAACAACGTGGTGCGGACCGCCGTGGAGGCCCTGGCGGCCGTGCTCGGCGGCACCAACTCGCTGCACACCAACGCCCTGGACGAGACCCTGGCCCTGCCCACCGACGAGTCCGCCGAGATCGCCCTGCGCACCCAGCAGGTGCTCATGGAGGAGACCGGTGTCGTCAACGTCGCCGACCCGCTCGGCGGCTCCTGGTACGTCGAGGCGCTGACCGACAAGATCGAGGCCGAGGCCGAGGAGATCTTCGCCCGGATCCGGCAGCTCGGCGGCGAGGGTCCGCACAAGATCGGCCCGATGACCTCGGGCATCCTGCGCGGCATCGAGGACGGCTGGTTCACCGGCCACATCGCCGAGTCGGCCTTCGTCTACCAGCAGGCGCTGGAGAAGGGCGACAAGCGGATCGTCGGCGTCAACTGCCACACCGGCACCGTCGCCAAGGACCTGGAGATCCTGCGCATCTCGCACGAGGTCGAGTTGGAGCAGCGCCGGGTGCTCGCCGAGCGCAAGGCGGGCCGCGACGACGCGGCCGTCAAGGCCGCCGTGCAGCGGATGGTCGAGGTCAGCCGGACCGGGGAGAACATGATCCCGGCCATGCTGGACGCGGTCCGGGCCGAGGCCACCCTGGGCGAGATCTGCGACGCGCTGCGGGGCGAGTGGGGCGTCTACCGCGAGCCCGCCCGCTTCTGAGCGCACCGAGGGGCCCCTTCCTGACGCGAGGCGTCGGGAAGGGGCCCCCTCAGTGCATCCCGACCAGGCGTGAGAGTCGCAACTGCCGCCGTGGCGGTTGATCCGAGTTCCGCGGGGCACGTGCGAGACTAGATAACCATGAGCGACCCACGGATCACCTCGTCGATCTTCACCCGCGGCGCGGTCGACCTCAGCGCGTTGCGCGGCACCCCGGAACCCTCCCGTCCCACCGCCCCGAGCCAGGCCGGCCCGCCGGCCGGCGTGCCCGGCGGCCCCCCGCCGGGTGGCGGCGTGGACGTCATCGACGTGACCGAGGCGACCTTCCAGTCCGAGGTGTTGGAGCGGTCGCTGACGACCCCGGTGGTCGTGGACTTCTGGGCCGAGTGGTGCGAGCCCTGCAAGCAGCTCTCGCCGGTGCTGGAGCGGCTGGCCGCCGAGGGCGAGGGCGCCTGGGTGCTCGCCCGGGTCGACGTCGACGCCAACCCGCGGCTCGCCCAGATGTTCCGGGTCCAGGGCATCCCGATGGTCTACGCGGTGGTCGGCGGGCAGCCGATCGACGCCTTCTCCGGCGTGGTGCCGGAGGCCCAGCTCCGCCAGTGGATCCAGGCCATCCTCAAGGCCGGTGGCGTCACCGTCGCCGAGCCGGAGGACCCGCGGCTCACCGAGGCCGACGACGCCCTGATGTCCGGCGACCTGAAGGCCGCCGAGGCGGCGTACCGGAAGATCCTGGCCGAGAGCCCGGCGGACAGCGCGGCCGAGGCCGGCCTGGCCCAGGTCGGGGTGGCCCGCCGGGTGGCCGGCGCCGACCCACGCGCCGCGCTCGCCGCCGCCGAGCAGGCGCCCGACGACATCGAGGCCCAGCTCCTGGCCGCCGACATCGAGGTGCTCAGCGGGCTGGCCGAGCAGGCGTACGCCCGGCTCATCGGCCTGGTCCGCCGGACCGCCGGCGACGACCGGGAGAAGGTCCGCCAGCACCTGGTGTCGCTGTTCACGATCGCCGGGCCGGACGACCCCGCCGTGGCGGCCGCCCGACGCGCCCTGGCCAGCGCCCTGTTCTGAGTTCACCGCACGCCAGCGCGGGCCGGCGTACCGGCCGGCCCGCCCGACCACCGAGGACGGGAGCCCATGATGCGCCGGATCGCCGTCCTCGACGCGCCGACGAACCTCGGCCTGCGCCCACCCACGTCCACCTCAGTCCCGGGCTGCGTCAAGGCGCCCGGCGCGCTGCGCGACCACGGCCTGCTCGCCCGGCTGCGGGCCCGCGACGCCGGCTGCCTCACCCCGCCCCGGTACGACCCCGGTGACTGGCGCCCCGGCGACGGGGTCTGCCACGCACCGGAGATCTCCGGCTACTCGGTGGCGCTCGCCGACCGGATCGGCGCGATCATCGACCGGGGTGAGTTCCCGCTGGTGCTCGGCGGGGACTGCTCGGTCCTGCTCGGCTCGGCGCTGGCCATGCACCGGCTCGGCGAGGCGGTCGGCGGGCGGATCGGGCTGGTCTTCGTCGACGGCCACTCCGACTTCCGGCACCCCGGCAACGCCTCCTACGTGGGCGCGGCGGCGGGGGAGGACCTGGCCCTGGTCACCGGCCGGGGTCAGGCCGACCTGGCCGCCATCGAGGGGCGGCGTCCCTACTTCCGGGACATCGACGTGGTGGTCCTCGGCATCCGCGCCCAGGACGAGTACCGGCTCGACCTCCAGGCCGCCGGCATCACCACCCGGCCGGTGCCGGCGCTGCGCGCCGAGGGCGCGGCCCGCACCGCCCAGTGGGCGCACGAGCAGTTGGCCGACTGCGCCGGCTACTGGGTGCACATCGACGTGGACGTGCTCGACCCGGCCGTGATGCCCGCGGTCGACGCGCCGGACCCGGGCGGGATCGCGTTCGCCGAGCTGGAGATCCTGCTCGCCGGCCTGGTGGACACCCCGCACTGCCTCGGCGTCGAGCTGACCGTCTTCGACCCGGACTACGACCCCGACGGGTCGTACGCCGCCGAGATCGTCAACACCGTGGTGGCCGGGCTCGCGCCGGTCGCGGCACCCGGCGCGACACCGCCCCGGCTGCTGCCGGCCGGCCCGGTCGCCCCGGCGCCCCGCCCCGGCAACGGCCGGCCACCGGCGCGCGACGTGCTGCCCGGCCCGGCGGCCGTTCCCGCGCCCGCGGTGGCCGTGGAGCCGATCGGCCCGGCCCCCACGCGGGCCGGGGACGAACCCCCCGACACCGACGGCGACCGCCCGGCCGAGCCGTCTCCCGGCCCGTCCGGCCCGGGGCTGCTGCGGCGGGCGTCGGACGCGGACGGCCCGGACGGCCCCGAACCGGTCGGGCCGCTGGCGTCGGCCGGGCCCGGCCTGCTGCGCCGGGTGGCCGAGCCGGAGGACGCGGAGGGGACCGCGCCGGATCCGACCCGGCCGGGCGCGGACATCGTCTGATCGGCGCCCGGCTCGCCTCAGCGGGCCGCGAGGCCGCGCAGGAAGCGCTCGGCGATCGGGACCGCGCTGGTGGTGCTCGACCCGCCCTGCTCGACGAAGACCGCGAACGCGACGTCGCCCTGCCAGCCGACGAACCAGGCGTGGGTGTGCGCCGGGTTGTTGTCGTACTCGGCGGTGCCGGTCTTGCCGTACACCGGCTCGCCGGGAACGTCCGCCAGGGCGCCGGCCGTGCCGCCGGTGACCACCGCGCGCATCATCGTCTTCAGCGCCGTCACCGACTCCGGCTTGAGCGCCGCGCCGGCCGGGGCGGCCTTCGCCGGGGCCGGGTCGAGCAGCAGCTTGGGCTGCTCCCAGTGGCCGCGGGCCACGCCGGCGGTGGCGCCGGCCAGGGCGAGCGGGCTGACCACGGTGGTGCCCTGGCCGATCGCGGCGGCGGCCTGTTCGGTGGCCGAGCCGTTGACGGAGACCTTGCCGGTGAAGACGTCGGTGCCCAGGTCCCAGGGCGCCTCCAGGCCGAGCGTGCGGCCCGCCTGCGCCAGCCCGTCCGGACCGAGCTTCGGGGCCAGGAAGGTGAAGGCCGTGTTGCAGGACTTGGCGAAGTCGGTGGTGAACGGGACGTCGCCCAGCTCGAAGTTGTCCGAGTTCTTGAAGGACCGCCCGTCGACCTCGAACGTCTTCGGGCAGCGCACGGTCGCCTCCGGGGTGACCGCGCCCCGGTCGAGCAGGCCCAGGGCGCTGACCATCTTGAAGGTCGAGCCGGGTGGCACCTGGGCGGTGAAGGCGAGGTTCTCGCCGGCCGCCCCGGGGCCGTTGGCGGCGGCCAGCACGGCGCCGTCGCTGATCCGGACGGCCACCAGGGCGGAACGCCGGGCCTGCCCGCGCAGCGCCGCGTCGGCGGCGTTCTGGGTGGCCACGTCGAGGGTGGTCTTCAGCGGCTGGCCGGCCCTGGGCTCGCTGCGGTACGCCTCGACCCCGCTGGGTGCGGTGGTGCCGTCCGGGGCGGGGCGTTCGGTGATCACGGTGACCCCGGGGGTGCCGCGCAGCCGGTCGTCGTAGCGGCCCTGGAGGCCGCCGTGGCCGACCAGGTCACCGCGGACGTACTTGTCGGGGTGGGCCTTGAGGTCGTCGGCCTGGGCCGGGTCGACCGAGCCGAGCAGGGCCCGGGCGAACTCCCGCGTCGGCGCCAGGAAGAGCTTGTCGGACTGGAACTGGGTGCCGGGCAGGTCGTAGATCCGGGGCTTGATCTGCCGGTAGGCCTCGTCGCGCAGGGTCACCACCTCGACGAGCGACCCCCGCTCCGCCTCGCTCAGGCGTTTCGGCAGGTCGGACAGGTCGACCGGCGGGGTGAGCGCGGGCCGGACCGCCTTGAACGCGGCGTCGAGCTGCCGGACCAGGGCCTTGGCGTCCTTGACCTCGGCGGGGTTCACCTGCACCCGGACCACCGGGCGGGGCGCGACGAGCGGGGCTCCGGCGCCGTCCAGCACGCCGGCCCGGGGCGCGGCCTCCCGGCGCAGCGCGAACCGGTCGCCGGACTCCAGCTTCTCGTGCACGACGCTCGGCTCCCAGATGACCTGCCACTGGTCGTCGGAGCCGTGCCGGAGGCGTACCGGGTTCTCGTAGGTCCAGGTGGTGGCACCGGGCAGCGGCCAGGTGAGCCGGACCCGCGCGGTGGCGATGTCCGCCTCGACCTTCACGTCGCCGGTGCGCTCCAGCTTCGGCGGGCTGCCGGCCAGCTCGCCGGCGAGCGACCGGAGCTCCTTGGTCACCTCGGCCGCCGGCACCTTGGCGCCGGTCGGGTCGATGAAGCCGACCGCCTGGAGGTCGCCGGAGCGCCAGCCCTTCAGGAAGGCGTCGACGCTCCGCTCCGGCCCGTCCTCGCCCGAGCACGCGGTCAGCGCGCCCGCCGCCAGCACGGTGGCGGCCAGCGCCACGAGGGCCCGACGGGGAGGGGAGAGACGGCGGTGGACGGGGTACGACAGGAGCATGAAGCGGTCCCTCCGGTACGAAACTGCTCTGCACGCTAGTACGACGCGCGGCTCGCCACCGCCCCGGCACGGCCCTTGCGCAGGCAAAGAGTGCCGTGTGGCAGTGTGATGAACATCGCCAGTCCGGGTACTCCACGACCGGCCGACCACGGACCCGCAACGGGTGAAAGGACAGAGTCCCGATCCGGACGTCCGGCCAGTGGTCCGCCGACGAAGGGGCACAGCGGCAGGCCTAGGCTGGGCGGCAGAGTGACCCACAACGCGGTGGGTCGAGGGGAGTGGCACCGATGGACCGGCGTCCGGCGATCAAACCGGGACCCGACCTCCGGCAGGCTGACACCAGCCGGGACGATGACAGCTTCGATTCGGCGACCGACGGGGACGGTTTCGGCCGTCTCGACACAGGAGTGACCGGGATGACCGGTTCCAGCATCGACACCCTCTACGACCTGGGCCTGCCCGCGCAGGCGCTGGGCGACGAGACCGAGGACGAGCTGGACGAGCCGGTCCCCAACGCGGAGCGCCTGGTCGCCCAGGCGGTCGCGCTGGCCGGTGACGACCACGACGCGGCCACCCTGGTGGGCCGGTTCTGGCGGTTCGCGCCGGACGAGGAGCTGATCGGCTTCACCGCCGAGGAGATGCTCGACGCGGCGCGGGCCCACCGGGACCTCGCCCAGCAGCGCGTGCCGGGCGAGCTGAAGCTGCGCATCCACGAGCCGGACGCCGAGCAGCACCACACGGTGATCGAGATCGTCACCGACGACATGCCGTTCCTGGTCGACTCGGTGACCGCGCTGCTGAACTCGCACCACCTCGACGTGCACCTGCTGGTGCACCCGCTGGTGGTGGTCCGCCGCGAGCCGCTGGGCCGGTTGACCGAGGTCTCGGCGGACGTGGAGCCGGACGACGCGATCGCCGGCGACCTGGTCGAGAGCTGGATGCGGATCGAGATCGACCCGGTCCGCGACGCGGCGGAGCGGGAGAAGCTGCGCCGGGAGCTGCAGCGGGTGCTCACCGACGTGCGGGAGGCCGTCGAGGACTGGCCGAAGATGCGGCAGCGTGCCCTGGCCCTCGCCGACGAACTGGCCTCGGCGCGCACCTCGGACAACCGCCCGCCGGTGCCGGAGAAGGACATCACCGACTCGGTGGAGCTGCTGCGCTGGCTGGCGCACGACCACTTCACCTTCCTCGGCTACCGGGAGTACCGGCTGGTCGACACCGACGGCGCGGACGGCGGCCAGGCCCTGGAAGCCGTCCTCGGCACCGGGCTGGGCATCCTGCGGTCCGACTCGCCGGAGGCCCGGTCGCTGAACTCGATGACGCCCGAGGCGCACGAGAAGGTGCTGGAGAAGCGCCTGCTCATCATCACGAAGGCCAACTCGCGGGCCACCGTGCACCGCTCGGCCTACCTCGACTACATCGGCTTCAAGATCTTCAACGAGGCCGGCGAGGTGGTCGGGGAGCGGCGCTTCCTGGGCCTGTTCTCCACGGCGGCCTACCGGACCAGCGTGCAGGAGCTGCCGGTGGTCCGGCGGAAGGTCGCCGAGGTGCTGGACCGCTCGGGCCTGAGCCTGCGCAGCCACTCCGGCAAGGACCTGCTGCAGATCCTGGAGACCTACCCCCGCGACGAGCTGTTCCAGATCAAGACCGACGACCTCTACCACGCGGTGATCGGTGTGCTCCGCATGGCCGGCCGCCGGCAGCTGCGGGTGTTCCTGCGCCGGGACGCGTACGGGCGGTTCATCTCCTGCCTGATCTACCTGCCCCGGGACCGGTTCACCACCCAGAACCGGCTGCGCATGCAGGACATCCTGCTGCGCGAGCTGAACGGCGTCGGCGTCGACTACACGACCCGGGTGACCGAGTCGATGCTGGCCCGGGTGCACTTCATCGTCCGGACCGACCCGAACAGCCCGCCGGGCGAGATCGACGCCGACCTGCTCGCCGAGGAGCTGGCCGACGCGACCCGGCTGTGGGACGACGACTACCGGCTGGTGCTGGAGCGCAAGCTCGGCGACGAGCAGGCCAAGCACCTGTTCGCCCGGTACGCCGACGCCTTCCCGGAGGGCTACAAGGACGGCCACACGCCGTACGAGGCCATGAAGGACCTGGCCAAGCTGGAGCTGCTGGAGGAGCCGGGCCAGCTGGAGATGCACCTGTTCCGCAAGCAGCTCGCCCCGCGCACCAACGGCGCCGGGCGGGCCGTCCAGGTCGACGAGAGCATGGACGTGCGGTTCAAGGTCTACCGGTACGGCGAGCCGATGATGCTCTCCGCCGTGCTGCCGGTGCTGCACTCGCTCGGCGTCAAGGTGGTCGACGAGCACCCGTACGAGGTGGAGCGCGTCGACGGCCGGATCTGGCTCTACGACTTCGGGCTGGAACTGCCCGAGGCGCACCAGGAGCTGGCCGAGGTCCGCCCGCACGTGGAGAACGCCTTCGCCGCCGCCTGGCGGGGCGAGGCCGAGGTGGACGGCTTCAACGAGCTGGTGCTCCGGGCCGGTCTCACCTGGCGACAGGTGGTGGTGCTGCGGGCGTACGCGAAGTACCTGCGGCAGGCCGGCACCGTGTTCTCGCAGGAGTACATGGAGCAGACCTTCATCGCGTACCCGACGATCGCCTCGCTGCTCGTGGACCTCTTCGAGACCCGGTTCCGGCCGGGCGCGTCCCCGCTGGACGAGCGCCGGCAGCGCAGCGGCGAGCTGGTCACCGCGATCGGCGAGGCGCTGGACGACGTGGCCAGCCTCGACCAGGACCGCATCCTGCGCTCCTACCTGACGTTGATCCAGGCCACCCTGCGCACCAGCTTCTACCAGCGGCCGGTGGGCGGGCGGCCCAAGTCGTACGTCGCGTTCAAGCTGGACCCGCAGGCGATTCCGGAGCTGCCGGCGCCGCGACCCAAGTTCGAGATCTTCGTCTACTCGCCCCGGTTCGAGGGCGTGCACCTGCGGTTCGGGCCGGTGGCCCGGGGCGGCCTGCGCTGGTCCGACCGGCGCGAGGACTTCCGCACCGAGGTGCTCGGCCTGGTCAAGGCACAGATGGTGAAGAACGCCGTGATCGTGCCGGTGGGCGCCAAGGGCGGCTTCGTGCTCAAGCAGAAGCCGGGCGACCGGGACGAGGCGGTGGCCTGCTACAAGGAGTTCGTCGGCGCGCTGCTCGACGTCACCGACAACATCTCCAGCGGCGAGATCGTGCCGCCGGAGGACGTGGTCCGGCACGACGCCGACGACCCGTACCTGGTGGTGGCGGCGGACAAGGGCACGGCGACGTTCTCGGACATCGCCAACGAGATCTCCGCCGCGCACAACTTCTGGCTGGGCGACGCGTTCGCCTCCGGCGGTTCGGCCGGCTACGACCACAAGAAGATGGGCATCACGGCCCGGGGCGCCTGGGAGTCGGTGAAGCGGCACTTCCGGGAGCTGGGGCACGACACCCAGACGCAGGACTTCACGGTGGTCGGCGTCGGTGACATGTCCGGCGACGTGTTCGGCAACGGGATGCTGCTCTCGAAGCACATCCGGCTGGTGGCCGCCTTCGACCACCGGCACATCTTCCTGGACCCGGACCCGGACGCGGCCACCTCGTGGGACGAGCGGAAGCGGCTGTTCGACCTGCCCCGGTCGTCCTGGGAGGACTACAACGCCGAGCTGATCTCGGCCGGCGGCGGGGTGTACCCGCGGACCGCCAAGTCGGTGCCGGTCTCGCCGCAGGTGCGCGCGGTGCTCGGCCTCGATGACGACGTCACCCAGCTCAGCCCGCAGGAGCTGATGAAGGCGATCCTCACCGCGCCGGTGGACCTGTTCTGGAACGGCGGCATCGGCACCTACGTGAAGGCGTCGACGCAGACCAACGCCGAGGTCGGGGACAAGTCCACCGACGCCATCCGGGTGGACGGCAAGGGCCTGCGCTGCCGGGTGGTCGGCGAGGGCGGCAACCTGGGCTTCACCCAGCACGGCCGGATCGAGTACGCCTCGGCCGGCGGCCGGATCTACACCGACTTCATCGACAACGCGGCCGGGGTGGACTGCTCCGACCACGAGGTGAACATCAAGATCCTGCTCAACACGGCGGTCGCCGACGGCGCGCTGGACGTGCCGGAACGCGACGAGCTGCTGGCGCAGATGACCGACGAGGTCGCCGAGCTGGTGCTGCGGGACAACTACGACCAGGCGCGGGCGCTGAACAACGCCCAGGCCCAGGCCGCCTCGCTGCTCCCGGTGCACCGCCGCATGATCAGCGACATGGAGCGGTCGGGCGCGCTGGACCGGGCGCTGGAGGCGTTGCCGCCGGACGAGGAACTGGCGGTACGCGGCGAGACCGGGCTGACCGCGCCGGAGTTCGCGGTGCTGCTCGCGTACGTGAAGATCGTGCTGGAGCGGGAGATCGTCGCCGAGGGGCTGGCGGACGAGGAGTGGACGACCGACGTCCTGGTCAACTACTTCCCGACCCCGCTGCGGGAGCGGTTCGCCGACCGGATGGGCCAGCACCGGCTGCGCCGGGACATCGTCACCACGGTCCTGGTCAACGAGGCGATCAACCGGGGCGGCATCACGTTCGTCTTCCGGGTGGTCGAGGAGACGGCCGCGTCGGCGGCGGACGTGCTGCGGGCGTACGTGGTGGTCCGTGAGGTGTTCGGGCTGCGCGAGCTGTGGGACGCCGTCGAGGCGCTGGACAACAAGGTCTCACCCGACCTGCAGACCAGCGTCTACCTGGACACCCGGCGGCTGCTCGACCGCGCGGTGCGCTGGCTGGTCACCAACCGGCGCTCGCCGATCGACGTGCCGGGGGAGATCGCCCGCCTGCGCGACGGGGTGGCCCGGCTCCTGCCGGGGCTGGAGAACCTCTTCTACGGCACCGAGCGGGAGGCGATCGCCGCCCACATCGACTCGCTGACCGGCCGGGGGCTGCCTCGCGACCTGGCCGAGCAGGCGACCCGGCTGATGTACAGCTTCGGCCTGCTCGACGTGGTGGAGACCGCGCAGTCGACCGGCCGGGACGTGAGCGAGGTGGCCTCGGTCTACTTCGTCCTCTCCGACCGGTTCCGGGTGGACTCCCTGCTGTCGAAGATCTCCCTGCTGCCGCGGGAGGACCGCTGGCAGACCCTGGCCCGGATGGCGCTGCGCTACGACCTGTACGCCGCGTTGGCCGCGCTCACCGCGGAGGTCCTCGGTTCCACTCCGGACAGCCTCCCGCCGGTCGAGCGGGTGCAGGAGTGGGAGCAGGCGAACGCCACCTCGATCCACCGGGCGCACCGGGCGATGGGGGAGTTCGACGAGTCCCGGGCCGACCTGTCCGCCCTGTCGGTGCTGCTGCGGCAGATCCGCACCCTGGTGCGGACCTCGGCCGCGGCCTGACGCGGTACGCACGCCGGACGCGGCCCGGTGGTCGGGTGACCGACCACCGGGCCGCGCCCGTTTCGCGGCGCCCACCCGACCAAGCGGGTCGGGTGACCGATCACCGGGCCGCGCCGCTTCACGCCAGGCTGGCGAAGGCGATGACGTTGTCGACGTAGCTGCGGCTGCTCTCGTCGAACGTCCCACCGCAGGTGACCACCCGCAGGCCGGGCTTGTCGGACGGGCCGTACACCAGTTCGGTGGGGAAGGCCGCCTTCGGGTACGACTTCACCTCGGTCACCGTGAAGGTGGCGGCCGAGCCGTCCTCCCGGGCGATCGAGATGGTGTCGCCCCTCCGGAGTGCGCCGAGGTTGAAGAAGACGGCCGGCCCGAGCTTGGCCGAGTCGACGTGGCCGACGATCACCGAGTTGCCGGCCTCGCCGGGGCTGGGCCCTGGGGAGTACCAGCCCGCCTTCATGGCCTGCTCCAGCGGGGGCACCTGGACTGTGCCGTCCGGGTTCAGGCCGAGGGTCATGATCTCGGCGTGCACGCCGATCCGGGGGATCGAGATGATCGTCGGGGTCGAGCGGGGCAGTCCGGCGGCAGTGAGGTCCGGGTGCGGGGTCACCGCGGAGTCGTCGTCGACGGATGCCTGGTCGGCGGTTTCCGCGCCGATGCCGCCGGTGGGGCCCGGGATGGCGGTCGGCGACGGCGACGGCGACGGCGACGGGTCGGCGGGCCCGGCCTGGGCGAGCGGCTGGGGCGGGCGGGCTGGCGGCACGGTCCGCACCGATGCCCCGATCATGCCTGCGCCCACCATGCCGAGCAGGACGACGACAGCGGCGCCGGCGGCGCGCCACGGTTTCCCGTGACGGCCGCCGGCCCGTGTCGCCGTCCGGTCAGACGAGGTCATCGCCCCGGCGCCGGCGCAGCAGGATCATCCCGCCCAGGGCGGCGGCACCGATGACGCCCACCCCGCTGGCGGCCATGTTGCGGTCCAGGCTGGTGGTGGTCATGCCACCGTCACCGCCGTCGACGTGGCCACGCGGCATGCAGTCCTTGCGGTCCTCGTCCTTGCGGTCGTGGTCCTTCTTGTTGTCGTCCTTGCTGTCCCAGCTGCGGTTGTCCCAGTCCTTGCGGTCCTCGTCCTTGCGGTCCTCGTCCTTGCGGTCCTCGTCCTTGCGGTCCTCGTCCTTGCGGTCCTCGTCCTTGCGGTCCTCGTCCTTGCGGTCGTGGCCCTTCTGGTCCTCGTCCTTGCTGTCCCAGCTGCGGTTGTCCCAGTCCTTGCGGTCCTCGTCCTTGCGGTCCTCGTCCTTGCGGTCGTGGTCCTTCTGGTCCTCGTCGCGCCGGTCCTGGTCCTTGGCGTCGTGCTCCTTGTTGTCCCGGTCGTTGCGCTCGTCGTCCTTGCGGTTCTCGTCCTTGCGGTTCTCGTCCTTGCGGTCCTTCTCGTCGCCCGGCTGGTCGGCGACCAGGCCGCCGCCCTGGCCGTCAGCGCCCGGCTGCCAGGAGTCGCTGCCCTGCCAGTCGTTGTGCTCCTCGCCCTTGCCGTCCTGGTCCTTGCCGTCGTCGTGCTTGCCGTCGTCGTGCTTGCCGTCCTGGTCCTTGCCGTCGTCGTGCTTGCCGTCGTCGTGCTTGCCGTCGTCGTGCTTGCCGTCGTCGTGCTTGCCGTCGTCGTGCTTGCCGTCGTCGTGCTTGCCGTCCTGGTCCTTGCGGTCGTGGTCCTTGCGGTCCTCGTCCTTGCGGTCGTGGTCCTTGCGGTCCTCGTCCTTGCGGTCCTCGTAGCTGCGGTCCCAGTCCTTGCGGTCCCAGTTCTTGTGGTCCCAGTTCTCGTGCTCCCCAGAGCAGGTACCGGGAAGACTGATCTGCGGCTTGGCGACCGCGTTCGCGCTGGCCGCGTTCGCCGCCCCGGGCGAGAACAGCAGCAGGGACGCGCCGCCGAGAGCGGCACCCGCAACGAGCTTCCCGAGCATCTTCTTAGCCATGACCTGCGTCACTCCATCCCTTTTTGTCCTGAGCCCGCCTTCAGTCGAGCTACGACCGACGTTAGACCGTTTCGTGACTTATCCGGGGAAAGATTCGTGTTTAAGAGTTTGTTGGCGATGGGAGCGGTACGGGTGCTACGCCGCTTTTAGTGGTCTCGCGGGCGGCTGGGGCAGGGGTGTGTCCGCTCGGCCGCTCGCGCGTCGACTGCTGTCGGCCGTGCCGTGGCGTGGCGCACTAGGCCGGTCTGCCCGGCTTCCGGCTATCGGCGCCGTTTTCGGCGCGGCCTGGGTTTTCAGTCCCGGTCGTCCGGGACCGAGCGCATCGAACCATTGCCATGGAAGCGCTCCCATGCAAGAATCGCTGCACGCGGTTCGGGGAGCCACACCGCGAGTTCAGACGTCGAGGGCAGCCGGGTCACCGGACGGCGTCCGACTCCTCGGCCGGTCCCGTGCGGGCCGGTCGCATCACCACCATGACGCCCGTCCGGGTCGGGCACCCCCCGAATACACCCGTGGCGCCGACGATCCGTCCCCTGGCGGACGCCCGAGCGCCCTTCCACCGGGCCGTACGCGGATCCGGTCTCGCCCAAGGAGATCAGTGGCATGAATCTGTGGAGAAGGCTGTCCGGCCGCAGCCGGGCGCTAGCGCTGACCGGCGCGGGCGTCCTGGTCGCCGGTGGACTGGTGACCCTCCCGGTCACCGCGGCGCAGGCCGCGACCCAGTGCAGCGTGGACTACACCACCAGCGACTGGCCCGGTGGCTTCACCGCCTCGGTGACCATCAGGAACCTCGGCGACCCGCTCAGTTCCTGGAACCTCGGCTTCACCTTCCCGAACAGCGGCCAGCGGGTGCAGCAGGGCTGGTCGGCCAGGTGGTCGCAGAGCGGCCAGAACGTCACCGCGCAGAACGAGTCCTACAACGGCTCGCTGGGCACCGGCGCCAGCACCAGCATCGGCTTCAACGGCGCCTGGAGCGGCAGCAACCCGAAGCCGACCCAGTTCACGCTGAACGGCACGGTCTGCAACGGCGGCACCACCAGCCCGACGCCGACCAGCCCGACCCCGACGCCGACGAGCCCCAGCCCCACGCCGACCAGCCCCAGCCCGACGCCGACCACGCCGGGCCAGAAGGTCGACAACCCGTACGCCGGGGTGAAGGGGTACGTGAACCCCGAGTGGAAGGCCAAGGCCGAGTCGGTGTCCGGCGGCAGCCGGGTGTCGAACAACCCGACGGCGGTCTGGCTGGACCGGATCGCCGCGATCGAGGGCACCGACGGCAGCAGCTCGAACGGTTCCATGGGGGTCCGTGACCACCTGGACGCGGCTCTCGCCCAGGGCGCCGGCTACATCCAGTTCGTCATCTACAACCTGCCCGGCCGGGACTGCTCCGCGCTGGCCTCCAACGGGGAGCTGGGCCCCGACGAGCTGCCCCGCTACAAGGCCGAGTACATCGACCCGATCGCCGCGATCCAGGGCGACGCGAAGTACAAGAACCTGCGCATCGTCAACATCATCGAGATCGACTCGCTGCCCAACCTGGTGACCAACACCTCGGGCAACGCGGGCGGCACCGCGATGTGCGACACGGTCAAGGCCAACGGCGCGTACGTCAACGGTGTCGGCTACGCCCTGGCGAAGCTGGGCGCGATCGGCAACGTCTACAACTACATCGACGCGGCGCACCACGGGTGGATCGGCTGGGACAGCAACTTCGGCCCGGTCGCCGACCAGCTCAAGGCCGCCGCCGTCGCGTCCGGCAGCACCGTCCACAACGTGCACGGCTTCATCGTCAACACCGCCAACTACTCCGCGCTGAAGGAGCCGTACGTCAAGGTCACCGACTCGGTGAACGGCCAGACCGTGCGGCAGTCCAAGTGGATCGACTGGAACCAGTACGTCGACGAGCTCTCGTTCGCCCAGGCCTTCCGGCAGAAGCTGGTCTCGGTCGGCTTCGACAGCGGTATCGGCATGCTGATCGACACGTCCCGCAACGGCTGGGGCGGCACCGCCCGGCCCACCGGCCCGGGCCCGCTGACCAGCGTCGACGCCTACGTCGACGGGGGTCGGATCGACCGGCGCTACCACACCGGCAACTGGTGCAACCAGGCCGGCGCGGGCCTCGGCGAGCGGCCGCGGGCCAACCCGGAGTCGGGCATCGACGCGTACGTCTGGGTGAAGCCCCCGGGTGAGTCGGACGGCTCCAGCACGGCCATCCCGAACGACGAGGGCAAGGGCTTCGACCGGATGTGCGACCCGACCTACACCGG
Organism: Micromonospora sp. NPDC005305; assembly: GCF_040607315.1. Classification (NCBI taxonomy): domain Bacteria; kingdom Bacillati; phylum Actinomycetota; class Actinomycetes; order Micromonosporales; family Micromonosporaceae; genus Micromonospora; species Micromonospora sp. NPDC005305. The sequence continues at coordinate 48,965 of NZ_JBEXGL010000023.1, forward strand.
TAACGCCCGCAACGGCAACAACCTGTCCGGCGCCCTGCCGAACGCGCCGATCTCCGGTGCGTGGTTCCCGGCCCAGTTCCAGCAGCTGATGCAGAACGCCTACCCGCCGCTCTCCTGATCCGGCGGCCGGCCCACCCGCCGCGGCGGGAGTGAGGCACCGCCGCGCGGGTTCCCCGGGCCCCTGGTCGACCCACGTCGACCAGGGGCCCCCGGGGCGCTCAGGGGACCGTTCTCTCGATCGCCGCCCGGCCCAGCTCGGCCAGGTCGCGGCGGGCCTGTTCCAGGTTCTCCGGGGTGGGGTCCTGGCCCCGGGCCGTCACCAGGTCCTCGGGATCCCACGGCTGCTCGGCGCCGGTCCGGATGTTGTCGCCGCCCGCCCCGGTGCCGGTGCCGGTCGCCCCGGTCCCGGCCGCGTACGGGTCGCCGAGGATGTCGGGCGAACCGGTGTCGGGCACCGCGCCGTCGGGCTCGGTGAAGACGGGATTGTTGGGGTCGGTGCCATCGGTGCGCAGCTGCGGCACCGTGCTGTCGTCGTCCACCGCGGCGGCCACCTCGGGGGTCTCCTCCAGCGGCCGCTCGCCACCGCGGTCACGATCCGTCATGCTGCTGCCCTCCTGTCCCGTTCCGTGATCCCCACGGCGTACCCCGTGCGGGCCCGGCCATGCCGACGGCCCCGGGACGGGCGTCCCGGGGCCGCGGTCAGTGCTCGTCGGCGGCGCGTGGCTCCGGCGGCTCGGTGGGGCGCAGCCAGTGCCAGAGCAGCATCAGCAGCCCGAAGACGAGCATCACCAGACCGGCCCAGAGGTTGATCCGGACGCCCTGCGCCTTGTCGATCTCGGCGGACGAGTCGAAGAGGCCCATCAGACCCACGATCAGCCCGTACGCGACGAACAGCCCGCCGATCACCCGGCGGATGTCGAACAGCCGCGCCGCCGCCGACCGGGCCTCCTCGGCCTCGGTCTCCTCGACCAGCGGGTCGTGGGCCTCGCCCCGGGGGTGGCGTTCGGGGTTGTCTGCCATGGCGTGCCTCCCTTTCTCAGAAGACCGGGATGTAGAAGAGAGCGGCGAGGACCACGGCGATCACGCCGAGCAGTACGGGCGAGCGGTACCAGGCGGCGTCGCCGGCCAGCGAGTCGTCCTTCAGCGTGGCGTCGCTCAGGCCGTAGACCAGGCCGGTCAGCTCGTCGTTCCGCTTCGGCCGGGTCAGCGGGGTGAGGATCGCCGCCACGACGGCGACCGTCACGAAGGCGAGGCCCGCGCCCCAGAAGCTCTCCTCCAGGTCGGAGTTGAAGCGGACGACGTGGCCCAGGTGCAGCAGGTAGGTCCCGATCGCCACCACGGTGCCCGCCAGCAGCGACCAGAAGCCGGCGAGCGGGCTCATCCGCCGCCAGAACATGCCGATGATGAAGGTGCCGAAGAGCGGGGCGTTGAACACCGAGAACAGGGCCTGGATGTAGTTCATGATGTTGCTGAACCCGGCCGCGATGAACGCCGTGCCGATGCCGACCACCACCGCCACCACGGTGGCGATCCGGCCCACCTTCACGTAGTACTCGTCCGGGCGGTCCCGCCTGAAGTACGCCTGCCAGATGTCGTACGTGAACACGGTGTTGAAGCCGCTGACGTTGGCGGCCATGCCGGCCATGAACGAGGCCACCAGGCCGGTGACCGCGATGCCGAGCACCCCGTTGGGCAGCAGGTCGCGCATGAGCAGCGGGATCGCGTTGTTGTAGACCAGGTCGCCCTCCTCGGCGCCGAGTCCCTTGACGGTGACCAGGGCGATCAGGCCGGGGATCACGGTGACCAGCGGGATGAGCAGCTTCGGGTACGCGCCGATGATCGGGGTCCGGCGGGCGGCGCTCATGTTCCGGGCGGACAGCGCGCGCTGCACCTCCGCGAAGTTGGTGGTCCAGTAGCCGAAGGAGAGCACGAAGCCGAGGCCGAAGACGATGCCCAGCCAGTGCGCGCCGAGCGGGTTGTCCGTGCTGCCGGTGTTCTGCCAGGCGTGCAGCCCGGCCTCGCCGAGCTTGGAGTCACGCACCGCGTCCATCAGGCCGTTCACGCCGCCGACCTTCACGAGGCCGATGACGGTGATCGGCACGAGGCCGGCGATGATCACGAAGAACTGGAGCACCTCGTTGTAGATCGCGCCGGACAGGCCGCCGATGGTGATGTAGGCCAGCACGATCGCCGCTCCGACGACGATCGCCACCCAGAGCGGCCAGCCGAGCAGCGCCTGCATGATGAGCGCGAGCGCGTAGAGGTTCACGCCGGCGATGAGCACCTGGGCGACCGCGAAGCTGATCGCGTTCAGCAGGTGGGTCGGCCGGTTGAAGCGCAGCCGCAGGTATTCGGGGACACTGCGGACCTTCGAACCGTAGTAGAAGGGCATCATCACGATGCCGAGGAAGACCATCGCCGGCACGGCGCCGATCCAGTAGTAGTGGACCGTCATGGCGCCGTACTGGGCGCCGTTGGCCGCCATGCCGATGATCTCCAGAGCGCCGAGGTTCGCCGAGACGAAGGCGAGGCCGGTGACCCAGGCGGGCAGTGACCGTCCGGAGAGGAAGAAGTCGACACTGGTGCGGATGGCCCGACGCGCGGCGAAACCGATGCCGAGGACCGTGATGAAGTAGAGCGCCAGGATCAGGTAGTCCAGGGCGTTCATGTCCAACCGAAGACCGCTACCCATCCCGTGCTCCCTCCGTGGCGACGCTGCGCCCGCAGGTACCCAGTTTGCGAAATTTCATGCCCGGAGTGCGGTCTGGCACACAGGGCGAAGCCCCGGCCGTCCACCGGCCGGGGCTCCGAGGCGACGTGTCGTCAGCGGCCGAGGACCCGGTCCAGGAAGTCCCGGTAGCCGCGCACGGCCACCCTGAGCTGCTCGGTGTCGGTCGAGCCGGACTCCTGCCAGCTGCCCAGCTTGGTCTTCTGCTCCCGCAGCGCGGCGGAGAGCGCCTCGATGGCCTCCTCGACGAGCGACTGCGCCTCACCGACGGCGGCCCGCGGGTCGTCCACGAAGCGGAGCTGCACGTCCCGCCAGCGGTCCCGGAAGTCCTGGGCGGTCTCCGCGGCGAAGAGGGTGGCCGCGTCCGCCGGCACGGCGCCCGGTGTGGGCCGGGCCGCGCCGGCCAGGGCGGCGCCGGCCGCGCCCGCGCCGGCCGCGGTGGTGCTCGTGTCCGGATCGACCATCGCCGGCTCGGCGCTGCCGTACCCGGCCCCGGCCGCCGGAGCGTCGTCGCGCGTCACGCCGGAGTCGGCGGCCTCCCAGCGGTCCGGGTCGTGCAGGCGGTCGCCCGCCTTCGGGTCGGCCCGCTCGTCGTCGAACGCGTCGGTCCGGCCCGGAGCGCCGTCGCCCGGCACGGCGGTGTCCTCGTTGCGCGGGTCCCGCTCGTCCTCGGGCCGGCCGCTGGCCATCGCCGAGGCGGCCACCGCGTCGCCCACGGAGGTCGCCCCGAAGGCGGTCGGCAGCGGCGCCGGGTCGTGGTACACCGGCCGGTCGTCGGCGTCGGCGGCCTCCGCGTCGCGAAGGTCCCCGGCGTCGTACGCCCGGGTCTCGTCGAGTTCCGCGTCCCGGCGGTCGGCGCCCTCGCCGGCGACCGCCGGGTCGTCGAAGGTGCCCCGGTCGTCCAGCGCGTCCTCGGGCACCTCGGCCCGGGCGGCCCGATCGGCCTCGGGCCCGTCCCCGGCGGTCCGGTCACCCGGGGGCGGGACCGGCACCGGCGCGGACCGGACGGCCTCGGGGTGGTCCTGCGTGGCCTGCTGCTCTTCCTGACGCATGGCGGCGGCCTCCTCAGCGGCTCGTGGCGTCGTGCTCGTGGTCGGGGTGGCGCTGCGCCGGCGGCTGGTGCCCCACCGGGTCCTCGCCGAGCAGGTCGGCGAAGAGGGCCCGGTAGTGCACGAGCGCCTGGCGGAGTTCCTCGGTGCCGGCCTCGCCGCGTTCGTTGCGCAGCCGGATGTCGTGGGCGTCCCGGTAGTGGGTCAGGGTGCGGGCGTGCTCGACGGAGAGGTGGGCGATCTGTTCGGTGAAGTCCCCGGTGGGGTACCCGCGCTCCGCGATCAGCCGGGTGACCAGTTCGTCGGCGTCACCGACGGTTTCGGCGGGGGAGTCGACGAAACGCACCTGGAGCTCCTCCCAGGCGGCGGCGTACCGGGCGCGGGACTCCGCGCTGAGCGGGGTCAGCTCCAGCTCGGCGTGGCGGCGTTCCCGCTCCCGCAGCTCCCGCTCGGCGGCGCCGCGGCTGTCCTGCTCGGCGACGGCCCGGTCGTACTCGGGGCCGAAGCGCTGCCTGAGGGCCCGGCGGCGGCTGGCGACCACGGCGACCGCGGCCAGCGCCGCGAGCACCAGAACGACGATGACTATGACGACTACCTGCGTGGGCGACATGGCTCCTCCTTCGCCCGCTGGTATTCCCTCCGGTCCGTGATCGCCAATCCCGATCGGCGGTACTTTCCTGCGCGATCGTGCCCCCGCAGCCTCCCACGGGACGGCCGGGCACACACCCGTTTCCCGCGGCGAAGAGTGGACCCGTTCCAGAGACGGCGCTCGGGTGATGGATCGGCGGGCCCGGCGTCCGCGCGAGCGATGAGCGACCTGGCCCAACGAGCCGGTTCTCCGTACGCCCCCTTTGGACGAACCTCCCGCCGGTCCCTTCCGGCGGTGCGTTCCCGTCCAACGGTGTCCACTGCGAACATTCCGGACCGTAGTGAGGGGCGAGACGGCCGGTAGTGCATCCGGCTGGGATTACGTATTCTGCCCAAGGCGCCCGGGCCGGGGCCCGGCGTCGTGGCCCTTCCGGCCGGTGCCGGCGCCACCCCTGCGACACCTTCCCCCGGGCGAGGTTGGATGAACACCCGAGACTGGCCGATCCGCGCCAAGCTGACCGCGCTGGTCATCGGTCCGGTGACCGGGCTGCTGGCACTGTGGATATTCGCCACCACGCTGACCTTCGGGCCGGCCCTCGACCTGCTCGCCGCGCGTACCCTCCTGTATGACCTGGGCCGGCCCGGTGAGAGCGTGGTCGCCGAGCTGCAACGGGAACGCCGGCTCTCGGTCGTCCAGCTCGCCGGCGACACCGCCCTGCCGGCCCTGGCCGAGCAGCGCGCCCGCACCGACCGGTCGATCGCCGAGCTGCGTCGCCACGTCGACGGGGAGAAGCTCCGCGACGCCGCCGACGACCTGCTCGACGCCCGGCTCGACCAGCTGGTCTCCGCGCTCGACGCGCTGCCCGCCGGGCGGGGCTTCATCGACGGCCGGAAGGTGGACCAGGCCGGCGCCGTCGGGCTCTACAGCGGGATGATCGGCTCCGCCTTCCAGACCTTCGCCGCCATGGCCACGCTCCCCGACGCCCAGCTCAACCGGCAGGCGCTGGCGCTCACCGGGCTGGGCCGGTCCCGGGAGCTGCTCGGCCAGGCCGACGCCCTGCTGGCCGGCGCGGTCACCGCCGGCCGGTACGCCGAGGGTGAGCACGAGCAGTTGGTCCGCACCATCGAGAACCAGCGCTTCCTGGCCGAGAACGCGGTGGCCGACCTGCCGGCCGCCGAACGGACCGGCTACCAGCGGCTCACCGAGGGGGAGGCGTTCGTCCGGCTGCGCGCCCTCCAGGACACCCTGGTCCGCGCGCGCGACCTGCCCGCCGGGTTCGACATCCGGGCCTGGGAGACCAGCCACGCCGCCGTCGCGCAGGGCCTGCGGGACTTCGAGCTGCGCGGCGCGGACACCCTCACCGAGCGGTCCGTGCCGATGGCGGTCCAGATCCTGGTCCGGCTCGCCGCCGCCGGGCTGCTCGGCCTGGTCGCCATCGTGGTCTGCGTGCTGGTGGCGCTGCGGGTCGGGCGGTCCCTGGACCGCCGGCTCACCGGGGTACGCACCGCCGCGCTGGAGATGGCCGAGCACCGCCTGCCCGACGTGGTGGCCCGGCTGCGCCGCGGCGAGGAGGTCGACGTCGCCCGCGAGGCGCCCGAGCTGGACCACGGCGGCGACGAGATCGGCCAGGTGGGGCGCGCCTTCAACGAGGTGCGCCGCACGGCCGTGCAGGCCGCCGTCGACGAGGTCACCCTGCGCCGCGGCCTCAACGAGGTCTTCCTGAACATCGCCCGGCGCAGTCAGGGTCTGGTGCACCGGCAGTTGGCGCTGCTGGACCGGCTGGAGCGGCGCACCGAGGACCCGGACGAACTGGCCGGGCTGTTCCAGGTCGACCACCTGGCCACCCGGCTCCGGCGGCACGCCGAGGACCTGGTCATCCTGGCCGGCGCGGCCCCCGGCCGGGGCTGGCGCAACCCGGTCGCCGCTGTCGACGTGGTGCGCGGCGCGATCTCCGAGGTCGAGTCGTACGACCGGGTCGACGTGGGCGAGGTCCAGCCGGCCGGGGTGCTCGGCCGTGCCGTCGGCGACCTGATCCACCTGCTCGCCGAGCTGATCGAGAACGCCACCGTCTTCTCCCCGCCCGGCACCCGGGTGGACATCAGCGGTCGCACGGTGCCCGGCGGCTACACCGTGGAGGTCACCGACCGGGGGCTCGGCATGTCACCGACGGCCCTGGCCGACGCCAACCGCAAGCTGTCCCACGCCCCGGAGTTCGACCCGGCCGACAGCGCCCGGCTCGGCCACTTCGTGGTCGCCCGGCTGGCCGCCCGGCACGGCGTCCGGATCGAGCTGCGGCCGGCCGCGCCCGGCGGGATCACGGCCGCCGTGTTCGTCCCGTCGGACCTGGTCACCGCCGAGCCGGCGATCGGCCCGACCGGCCCGGACGCCGACCGGCCCGGGCGGGACGACCGGCGGATGGCCAAGGTGACCCGGCTGGCCACGGTCCCCCGGACGCGGGCCGCCCGGCCCGGCCGGGACCGCCCCGAGTCGGCGGTCGTGCCGCTGCCCGCCGGCCGTCCCTCCGCCGTCGAGACGCCGGCGGACGGCGACGGCCTGCCGCGCCGGGTCCGCCGGCGCGGGCCGGCGGCCCGCCCCCGGCCGGTCGTCGCGGACAACCCGGCGCACCGGCCGCCCGAGGAGGCCCGGCGAGCCATGTCCGCGCTCCAGGCGGGCACCGCCCGGGGGCGCCGCGACGGCTCCCGCGCCGCCGCCGACCCCGGCGCCGCGCGCCGCGGGCCCACCTCGACCGCGGCGGCCGGCGGGCCGGCCGCCGATCCCACCGCCGCCCCGGACCGGGCCGGCGCTCCGTCCACCGACGCGGCCCGCACCCGGGCCGCCGAGCCCTCCCCGCCCGAACCGGCGGCGGCTCCGGACCAACGAACCGCGACTGAGAGGGACGCCTAGTGGTGCACACGACGCGGCAGAACGCCGATCTCGACTGGTTGCTCGACGACCTGGTGGAGCGGGTGCCGGGCGCCCGCCAGGCGGTGGTGCTGTCGGCGGACGGTCTCCTGCTCGGCGCGTCCGCCGAGCTGGACCGCACCGACGCGGAACACCTCTGCGCCCTGGCCTCCGGTTTCTCCAGCCTCGCCAAGGGGGCCACGCGCCACGTGGGTGGCGGCGCGGTCCGGCAGACGGTGGTGGAGATGGAGTCGGCGTACCTGTTCGTCACGGCCGCCGGGCAGGGCGCCTGCCTGGCGGTGGTGAGCGACGCCGACGCCGACATCGGCCTGGTGGCGTACGAGATGGCCATGCTGGTCATCCGGGTCGGCGAGAACCTCAGCGCACCGGCCCGCACGGCGGCGACCGATGTGGGCTGAGTCGCCGGGCCCCCGGCACGAGTGGCTGGACGCCGCCGCCGGCCCCGTGGTCCGCCCGTACACCGTGACCGGCGGCCGGGTGCGCCCGCCGGTCGACGGCTTCGACCTGGTGGCGTTCGTGCTGACCACGCCCGGGGCCGACCCGGCCGGCGTGCCCGGCCTCCAGCCGGAGCACCGGCGCCTCGTCGAACTGACCCGCCGGCCGGTGGCCGTGGCCGACCTCGCCGCCGACCTGGATCTCGCCGTCGGCGTGGTCCGGGTGCTGCTCGGCGACCTCCTCGCCCGGGGGCTGGTCACGGTGCGCCGGCCGGCCGCCGCCCACCTGCCCGACGACAACATCCTCAAGGCGGTGGTCAGTGGACTCCGTGCGCTTTGACCGGGAGCCGGCCGCGCCGCGGGTGCCGCTGGCTCTGAAGATCCTCATCGCCGGTGGCTTCGGCGCGGGCAAGACCACGCTGGTGAGCGCGCTGAGCGAGGTCCGGCCGTTGCAGACCGAGGAGGTGCTGACCGGCGCCGGCATCGGCACCGACGACGTCTCCGGGGTGGAGCAGAAATCGACCACCACCGTGGCCATGGATTTCGGCCGCATCACCATCAACGACGATCTCCAGGTCTACCTGTTCGGCACCCCGGGCCAGGACCGGTTCTGGTTCCTCTGGGACGAGCTGGCGTTCGGGGCGCTCGGCGCCGTGGTGCTCGCCGACACCCGGCGGCTGGCCGACTGCTTCCCCTCGATCGACTACTTCGAGCAGCGGGGCATCCCGTTCGTGGTGGGCGTGAACTGCTTCGACGGGTCCCGCCGGTTCAGCCTGGAGGCGGTCCGCGACGCCCTGGACCTGGACCCGGACGTGCCGCTGGTGCTCTGCGACGCCCGGGACCGGCAGTCCGGCAAGCTGGTGCTGATCTCGCTGGTCGAGCACGTCGCGCGGCAGCGCGGCGAGCCGGTGCCGGTGGGCTGACCCCGTTCCGCCCGCCGGCGGGCCGGAAAGCCGGTGCCGGGAATGACGCCTAACCGGCCGGCTCACCGGGAAGCCTCTGGTTGGATCGACGGTGAGACGGCGGAAGGGTGGGAGCGGTGACCGGGCAGGACGCGATCGTCCACATCGGGGGCTACACGGCGGAGGCGGGTGGGCAGGCCGAGGGCATCGTGGCCGCCCGGCGCGACCCGGCGACGGGGGCGCTGACCCCCCTCGGCACGGTGGCGGTCACGCCGTCGCCGTCGTTCCTCGTCCGGCACCCGGCGTTGCCGGTGCTCTACGCGGTCAACGAGCTGGCCGAGGGGCAGGTCAGCGCCTTCCGGGCCGGTCCGGGGGGTGACCTCGACCCGCTGGGCGTACGGGCGACGGGCGGGGCGGAGCCCTGCCATCTCGCGGTGGCGCCGGACGGCCGGCACCTGTTCGCGGCGAACTACGGCGGCGGGAGCGTCGCGGTGTTCCCCCTCGACGCCGACGGGACGCCGGGGGAGCGCAGCGACCTGATCCGGCACGAGGGGCACGGCGCCGACCCGGAACGGCAGGGGCGGGCGCACTGTCACATGGTCTCGCCCGACCCGGCCGGCGGTCCGCTGCTCGCCGTCGACCTGGGCACCGACTCGGTCTACCGGTACGACCTCGACGTCTCCTCGGGGCGGCTGGTCCCCCGCGCCCCCCGGCTGCGGACGCCGGCCGGCACCGGGCCCCGGCACCTGGCCCGGCACCCGGACGGGCGGCGTTGCTGGCTGGTCGGCGAGCTGGACGGGACCGTCACCGCGTACGACGTGACCCCGGACGGGCTGCACCAGCGGGCCCGGGTGGACGCCAGTGACCGGGCCGGGCACGTGCAGCCCTCCGAGGTCGCCGTCGGGCCGGACGGCCGCTTCCTCTACGTGGGCAACCGGGGGGTGGGCACGGTCGCGGTGTTCGCGCTGGCCGGGGAGGCGCCCGAGCTGGTGGCCGAGGTGGACACCGGTGGCGAGTGGCCGCGGCACTTCGCCCTGGCCGGTGAGCACCTCTACGTGGCCGACGAGCGGGCCGGCATGATCAGGATCTTCCGGGTGGACCCGGGCACCGGGGTGCCGGAGCCGGTGGGGGAGCCGGTGCCGGTGCCGAGTCCCACCTGTGTCCGTCCGTGACCGGGCGGTCACCGGAACACCGTCCGCAGTGGACTTTGATCACCTGGAATGACTGACCGCTCACTCAACGTAGCGATTTGGCGATCAACTGTTTCTCCTGCGTAACTTTCGTCCGAACGGTTATGGCACTAACCCCACGAGATACGCAAGATGGTCACCGTGTCTGGCCGCCATCGCATGCGTTCGAACCTCCGTGGGGCAGGTGCCGTTGCCGCGGCGACCGCGCTCGTCGTCGTCGTAGCCGGCTCCTGGTTCGGCTATCAGCAGTTGGCGGGCCCGAACTGCTCGGGGCGGATCGAGCTGTCCGTCGCGGTGGCCCCGGAGATCGCCCCCGCCGTCCGCGGGGCGGCCGAGCAGTGGGTGTCCGACGGCGCGGCGGTCGGCGAGACCTGCATCGCCGTGAACGTCGCCTCCGCCGAGCCGGTCGACGTGGCCGCCGCGGTGGCGAGCAAGCACGGCGCCACCCTGGCCGGGGTCGGGCAGGCCAACGGCACCGTGGCCACGCCGGACGTCTGGGTGCCGGACTCCTCCACCTGGCTGCTGCGGCTCAAGAGCGGCGGCGCCACCGCCTTCGCGCCGGGCAACGGGGCCTCGATCGCCCGCAGCCCGGTGGTGGTCGCGCTGCCGGAGCCGGTGGCCTCCCGGATCGGCTGGCCGGACAAGAAGCTGCACTGGACCGACCTGCTGGCCCAGGTCACCAGCAGCAAGCCGTTGCGCGCCGGGATCGTCGAGCCGACCCAGGACGCCGCCGGCCTGTCCGGGCTGCTCTCGCTGACCGCCGCCGCCAGCGCCACCGGCGCCGCCGGTTCGCCGAAGGCGCAGGAGGCGATGGTCGGTGCCCTGCGGGCGCTGGCCACCAACCGTTCCTCGTTGCGGCAGGACCTCCTGGCCCGCTTCCCGCGCTCGTCCGACCCGACGGCCATCGCCAATGCGCTCGGCGCGGCGGCGCTGTCGGAAGAGGACGTGATCGCGTACAACAACTCCAAGCCGCCGATCCCGCTGGCCGCGCTCTATCTGGAGCCGGCGCCGATGCCGCTGGACTACCCGTTCGCGGTGCTGCCCGGCATCGAGCCGACCAAGGCGTCGGCCGCCCGGGTGCTCTTCGAGGTGCTGCGGACGTCGGGCTTCAAGAACCGGCTGGCCGGGCAGGCGCTGCGGGCGCCGGACGGCAACTGGGGCGACGGGTTCAAGGCGCCCCAGGGCGCGCCGAGCCCGGCCAACGGCGGCGCGAGCGCCGTCCCGCCGTCCGGTCAGGGCGGCGCGGCCGACCTGGACCCGGTCGCCATCCAGAAGGCGACCACCACCTGGTCGGTGGCCACCCAGTCCGGCCGCATGCTCTGTGTCATCGACGTCTCCGGTTCGATGAAGAAGGCGGTGGCCACCGCCAACGGTGCCAGCCGGGAGCAGGTCACCGTCGCCGCCGCGAGCCAGGGCCTCGGGCTCTTCGACGACTCCTGGTCGATCGGCCTGTGGACCTTCTCCACCAACCTGAACGGTTCGCAGGACTACCGGGACCTGCTCGAGATCAAGCCGCTGTCGAGCAACCGGGGCCCGCTCCAGCAGCGCCTGGCCGGGATCCGACCCTCGGACGGCGACACCGGCCTCTACGACACCATGCTGGCGGCCTACAAGAAGGTCCAGCAGGACTGGGAGCCCGGCAAGGTCAACTCGATCGTGCTGTTCACCGACGGCAAGAACGACGACGCCAACGGCATCAGCCAGAAGGCGCTGCTGAGCCAGCTCAAGTCGCTGCGCGACGAGGAGCAGCCGGTCCAGGTGATCATCATCGGCATCGGCAACGAGGTCAGCCTCGCCGAGCTGAAGTCGATCACCGACGTGACCGGTGGCGGCGCCTTCGTCACCACCGACCCGAGCAAGATCGGTGAGATCTTCCTGCAGGCGATCGCGCTGCGGCCGCCGGCGCCGCGCTGACCCGACACTCAGCGAACGCGTTCCGCCGTACCGGCGAAATCCGGTACGGCGGAACGCTTCCCGGCTCCAGAGGCCGGGAGAAAACTGACGGCAATGTGTCCGAAGCAATCGGTAACCATAATTGTCGAGGCATGATGACCGGGTGCTCCGAACCGCGGGATCCCCACCGGGACCGCGCGGCGCGGGGTCGTCCTGAGCGAAGTGGGGAGGGCCGGTGACCTCGGCGACGCTGTTGACCCCCGCCAGCACGTCGTCGAGACCCGGTGGCGACCGCCCCGGACCGACGACGCGCGCCGCGGAGCGGGCCTACATCCGGGTGCTGGCGGTGGTGGACACCGCCGTGCTGACCGTGGCCATCCTGATCGGCTACGTGGCCCGGTTCGGCGACGAGGAGCCGAGCGGCTCCGAGATCCCCTACGTGGTGGTCGCGCCCGCCCTGCTGCTGGTCTGGCTGGTCTCGCTCAAGGCGATGCGCTGCTACGACGACCAGGTGCTGGGCTACGGCGCGGACGAGTACCGGCGGGTCAGCGCGGCGAGCCTGCGGCTGGCCGGCGGCATCGCCATCGCCGGTTACATCGCCGACGTCGGGGTCTCCCGGGGCTTCCTGGCCATCTCCTTCGCGGTCGGCACGCTCGGCCTGGAGGTGGCCCGGTTCGCCGCCCGCAAGCGACTGCACCGCGCCCGTGACCGGGGCGCCGGCTGGTCCCGCAAGGTGCTGGTGGTCGGCGACACCGCGCACGTGCTGGAGCTGGTGCACACCCTGCGTCGCGAGCCGTACGCCGGCTACCAGGTGGTCGGCGCCTGCATCCCGGACGCGCTGCTCGCCCCGGTGCCGCAGCGCCTCGGCGACGTCCCGGTGGTGGGCTCGTTCCGGGGCATCCCCGAGGCGGCCACCGCGATCGGCGCGGACACCGTGGCGGTCACCGCCTCTGGCGAGCTGACGGCGACCCGGCTGCGTCGGCTGGGCTGGCAACTGGAGGGCACCGGCGTCGACCTCGTGGTGGCCCCGGCGCTGACCGACGTCGCCGGTCCGCGCATCCACACCCGGCCGGTGGCCGGCCTGCCGCTGATCCACGTGGAGGCGCCCGAGTTCCGGGGTGCCCGCAAGCTGGTCAAGGGGCTGGTCGACCGCTCGATCTCGCTGATCGCCCTGCTGCTGCTGGCGCCCCTGCTCGCGGTGATCGCGCTCGCCATCAAGCTGAACAGCCGCGGCCCGGTGCTGTTCCGCCAGACCCGGGTCGGTCAGGGCGGCAAGGAGTTCGGCGTCTTCAAGTTCCGCACCATGGTCGTCAACGCCGACGCCCTGCTCGCCGAGCTGGCCGCGCGCAACGAGACCGACGGCCTGATGTTCAAGATGCGCGACGACCCCCGGGTGACCCGCGTCGGCAAGCTGCTGCGCAAGTGGTCCCTGGACGAGCTGCCCCAGCTGGCCAACGTGCTGCTCGGTCAGATGAGCCTGGTCGGTCCGCGCCCGCCGCTGCCCTCCGAGGTGGCCCGGTACGACGGCGACGTGGCCCGCCGGCTGCTGGTCAAGCCCGGCATGACCGGCCTCTGGCAGGTCAGCGGCCGGTCCGACCTGAGCTGGGAGGACGGCATCCGGCTCGACCTCTACTACGTGGAGAACTGGTCCCTCGCCGCCGACCTGACCATCCTCTGGAAGACCTTCGGGGCGGTGGTCAACAGCCGCGGCGCGTACTGACCCGCCGGGCGGCCGGGGCGGGTCAGGGCTGCGGGCCGAGCCAGTCCAGGCAGACCACCACCGCGTCGTCGACCAGGTCGCCGGCCACGAAGGCGCGCAGGTCCCCGATCAGCGACCGGACCGCGTCCAGCGGCTCCATCGGCCCGGTGCGCCGCAGGAAGCGGTCCAGCGCGGTCTCGCCGTAGCGGATCCGCTCCGCGGTGGCGTCGATCACCCCGTCGCTGACCACGAAGAGCCGGTCCCCGCGCCGCAGCTCGAAGCGCTGCTCCCGGTAGTCGGTGCCCTCGAACATGCCGAGCGGGAACTGCTTGTCCAGCACGTGCTCGGTCACCTCCCCGTCGCGCAGCAGCACCAGGCGGGGCGAGCCGGCGTCGACCACGTTCAGCGTCCCGGTGGCCAGGTCCAGTTCCAGCAGGAGCGCGGAGAGGTGCTGCTCGCCGCGGTGCAGCGCGTAGATCGCCTGGTCGGCCAGGGCGGCCTGGTCGGCCAGCCCCAGCTGGGCGCGGCGGGCGTTGCGCAGCGCGTGGGTGGCCAGCGAGGTGAGCATCGAGGCGGCCACCCCCTCACCCGAGCCGTTGATCACCGACAGCCAGAGCCGGTGGCCGTCGTCGGACCAGTCGAAGCCGTCGCCGCGCACCGCGTACGCCGGCTCCAGCTGGCCCGCCAGGCTGAAGGAGGGCCGGATCCGGCTGCGACCGGGCAGCAGCTCCCACTGCATCTCGGCGGCCAGCGTGAGCCGGCGGCTGCGCCGGGCGGTCAGGTAGATGTCGGTGGTGGCCGCCACGGCGGCCAGCTCGTGCCCGAGCGCCGTGGCGACGGCGTCCAGCTCGGCGAGGGCGGCCGGGCCACCCGGCACCGGCGAGATCCGGAGCACGCCGCGCCGCTCGCCGCGCATCCCGACGGGGAACCAGCCGGTGCCTTGCGAGACGGTCGGCTCCTGGTGGTCGAAGCAGCGCCAGGCCGGGTGGCCGGGGGTGACGATCGACTCACCGCCGCCCAGCGGCAGCAGCGCGGCCAACCGGTAGTCGACCTGGTACAGCTCGGTCCGGGTGATCCCGTACGACCGTTCGAGCTCGGCGGCGAGCCGGTCGACGAGCTGGTCGGTCGGCGCCTCGGTGAGGCTCCGCCGCGCCCGTTCCTCCGGTCCGCTCATCTTTGCTCCTTTGCACAGGTCGTCGGCCTGGTGAGGCGGGTAGTCTCGGGCCCACCATGGCCGAAGAACACGGTCCCCAGGGACCTGATGCGAGTATGGCCGCCGCCCTCGACGAGGCGGCGGGCACCCTGCTGGCTGTCTGGGAGGCGGCTCGGGAGCGGACCACGAGCCGGCTCTCCGGCGCCCAGTTACGCGCGGTCATGGTCGTCGAGCAGTACGACGGGATCAACCTCCGCCGGCTCGCCACGCTGACCGACATGCTGCTCTCCTCGGCCAGCCGGCTCTGCGACCGGCTGGTGGCGGCCGGCATGCTGGAGCGGGAGCCCGGCCGGTACGACCGGCGCGAGATCGCCCTGCACCTCACGCCGGCGGCCACCCGGCTCCTCGCCGAGCTGCGCGCCGACCGGCGCCACCGGCTGGACCGGATCCTGGTGGGCATGAGCCCGGAGGGGCGGGCGGCGCTGGAGCGCGGGATGCGCGAGTTCGACGAGGTGGCCCGGCGCGGGGAGGCGGCCACCGCCGAGGGCTGGCCGGTGCTCCAGCCGTCGGGGGAGCGCGGCGACCCGCAGGCCGAGCCGGAGTCACCCGGCGAGCCGCCGGTGGCCCGCACCGCCTGACCGGGCCGGGCCGGCCCCACCGGCCGCCACGACCAGCATGGCGATGTCGTCGTGGACCTGACCGTCGAGCCACTCGTCGACGAGCTGGAGCAGCCGGTCGACCAGCGCGGCGGGGGGCAGCCCGGCTCCGGACGCGAGCGCCCGCCGCAGCCGGGCGTCGCCGAACATCTCCAGCTGGCTGGGCCCGCCCCGGGCCTCGGTCACCCCGTCGGTGTACGCCACCAGCAGGTCGCCCGGGGCCAGGCGTACCTCCGCCTCGGCGAAGCGGGCCGCGGTCAGCGCGCCGACCGGCATCCCACCCACCCGGACCGGCTCGACCCGGCCGTCGATGCGGACCACCAGCGGGGCCGGGTGCCCGCCCCCGGCCACCCGGACCAGCAGCCCGCCGTCCGGCTCGCGGGTCAGGGCGCCCAGCAGGAGGGTGGTGAACTGGGCCCGGCGGGCCGCGTCGGGTGCGTCCAGCAGCGCGCGGTTGAGCAGGTCCATCAGCTCTCCCGGGCGCTGCTCGACCAGCCGCAGGGTCTGCAGCGACTGGCGTACCCGCCCGGTCAGCACGGCCGCGCCGACCCCCTTGCCGCAGACGTCGCCGAGGGCGAAGAGACCGCCGCCGGGGGTGGGGAGGAGGTCGTAGAAGTCGCCCCCGATGCGCAGGGTGTCCCCGGCGGCCCGGTAGCCGCCGGCCAGCGTCATCCCGGGCAGCGACGGCAGGTCCGGGGGGAGGAGGCTTGTCGAACCGTGCGCATGCTGTCGGTGCGCTCCTCGGTCGCGAATCCGTTGCCTGGCGGCAAGCGTACCGAGCGGGGGCGCCGGAAGCCCATGGCGGAGCGCCCCGCTCAGCCGGATCGGGCCAGCCAGGCGACCGGCTGGTCCACCACCCGGCGGACCACCGAGGCGGCGCCACCGACCGCCGCCGAGCGCGCCCCGAGCGCCGCCGGGCGCACGGTCACCGGGGACCAGGCGGCGGTGAGCACCCGCCGGGAGATCTCGGCGACCACCGGCGGGCGCAGCCAGGGGGCGAGGGGGGCGTATCCGCCGCCGAGCACCACGGTGTCCAGGTCCAGCAGGTTCACCACGCCCGCCACGGCCACCCCGAGGGCGGTCCCGGCGTCCGCCAGGGCGGTCAGGGTTGCCGGGTCGCCCGCCCCGGCCAGGTCGGCCAGGCGGATGGCGGCGGTGTCCGCGGGCAGGTCCGCGCCGGCCAGACCGGCGGCGGCCAGGATGGTTTCCTGGCCCGCGTAGCGCTCCAGGCACCCCTGGCCGCCGCAGCGGCACGGCCGCCCCTGCGGCTGCACCGGGATGTGACCGATCTCGCCGCTCCAGCCGCGCGCGCCCCGGTAGAGCCTCCCGTCCAGCACGATCCCGGCGCCGATGCCGATCTCGCCGGTGATGTGCAGGAAGCTGGTCGAGCCGGGTGGGCCGGCGTGCAGCTCGCCGAGGGCGGCCAGATTGGCCTCGTTGTCGACCACCAGCGGGGGGATGCCGTCGACCGGCTCGGCGAGCGGGCGCCCGGCCAGCAGGGCGGGCACGTCGACGTCACGCCAGCCGAGGTTGGGCGCGAGCCGGACCAGGCCGCCGCCGTCGACCAGGCCCGGCACGGCGAGCGCCGCGCCGGCCAGGGTCAGCCCGTCGCGTACGGCGGCGGCGCGGGCCTCGGCGGCCAGTGCGGCGAGCCTGTCCAGGGCGTCGGCGGGGGAGACCGGGCGCAGGTCGGCGCGGCGCACCAGGTGATGCCGGACCGCCCCGGTCAGGTCGACCACGCAGGCGGCCAGGTAGTCGACGTTCACCTCCAGGCCGAGCCCGGCCGGGCCGTCGCCGGCCAGCACGAGCCCGCGGGCGGGCCGCCCGGCCCCGGTGCGCGGCGCGGGTTCCGCCTCGGCGACCAGCCGGCCGGCGATCAGGTCGTCCACGACGGCGGAGACGGTGGCCCGGGTCAGCCCGGTCCCGGCGGCGATCCCGGCCCGGGACGGCGGTCGGTCGGCGGTGGCGATCCGCCGGAGCACGACCGCGAGGTTGAGCTCGCGCAGGCTGCCCTGGCGGACCGCGCCGGCGGTGCTGGGGCTGGTCACCCCTTGACACTGCCACAGCGCCGCCATTTAATTCAACCACTGAACAAATTGTGGACGACACCACCACCCGGAGGTCCCCATGGCGCCCCGTCCCACCCCCGCGGACAAGTTCTCCTTCGGTCTCTGGACGGTGGGCTGGCCGGCCCGCGACCCGTTCGGTGACGCCACCCGGCCCGAGCTGGACGCCGTCGAGGCCGTCCACCGGCTGGCCGAGCTGGGCGCGTACGGGATCACCTTCCACGACGACGACCTCGTCCCCTTCGGGGCGGACGCTGCCACCCGCGACGCCCACCTGGCCCGGTTCCGCAAGGCCCTCGACGAGACCGGCCTGGTGGTGCCCATGGTCACCACCAACCTCTTCACCCACCCGGTGTTCAAGGACGGCGGCTTCACCAGCAACGACCGCTCGGTCCGCCGCTACGCGCTGCGCAAGGTGCTGCGCAACGTCGACCTGGCCGCCGAGCTGGGCGCCCGCACCTTCGTCATGTGGGGCGGCCGAGAGGGCGCCGAGTACGACGTGGCCAAGGACATCCAGGCCGCGCTGGACCGCTACCGCGAGGCGGTCGATCTGCTCTGCCAGTACGTCGTCGACCAGGGCTACGACCTGCGCTTCGCCATCGAGCCCAAGCCGAACGAGCCGCGCGGCGACATCCTGCTGCCCACCGTCGGTCACGCGCTCGCGTTCATCTCCACCCTGGCCCGCCCGGACCTGGTCGGCCTCAACCCCGAGGTCGGCCACGAGCAGATGGCCGGGCTGAACTTCGCCCACGGCATCGCCCAGGCGCTCTGGCAGGGCAAGCTGTTCCACATCGACCTCAACGGCCAGCGCGGCATCAAGTACGACCAGGACCTGGTCTTCGGCCACGGCGACCTGCTCAACGCGTTCGCCCTGGTCGACCTGCTCGAACACGGCGGCCCGAACGGCGGCCCGGCGTACGACGGGCCCCGGCACTTCGACTACAAGCCCTCCCGGACCGAGGACATGACCGGGGTGTGGGCCTCCGCGGCGGCGAACATGAGCACCTACCTGCTGCTCAAGGAGCGGGCCGCGGCGTTCCGGGCCGACCCCGAGGTGGCCGAGGCGCTGGCCGCCAGCAAGGTGACCGAACTGGGCGCCCCGACGCTGGGCCCGGGCGAGAGCTACACCGACCTGCTCGCCGACCGCGCCGCGTTCGAGGAGTTCGACCCGCAGGCGGCCGGGGCGCAGGGCTACGGCTTCGTCCGGCTCAACCAGCTCGCCGTCGAGCACGTGCTCGGCGCGCGCTGAGGCGGGTCGCCATGCCGCTCGTCGCCGGGATCGACTCGTCGACCCAGTCCTGCAAGGTGGTGGTCCGGGACGCGGAGACCGGCGCGCTGGTCCGGCAGGGCCGCGCGCCGCACCCGGAGGGCACCGAGGTCGACCCGCACGCCTGGTGGGACGCCCTGCGGGCGGCCGTCGCCGAGGCCGGCGGGCTGGCCGGCGTGGCCGCCGTCGCGGTCGGCGGCCAGCAGCACGGCATGGTCTGCCTGGACGACGCGGGGCAGGTGGTCCGCCCGGCGCTGCTCTGGAACGACACCCGCTCCGCCGACGCCGCCCGCGAGCTGATCGAGGAGGCCGGCGGCGGGGAGGCCGGCCGCCGGTTCTGGGCCGACGCGACCGGCGCCGTGCCGGTGGCCAGCTTCACGGCCACCAAGCTGCGCTGGCTGGCGCGGCACGAGCCGGCCAACGCCGACCGGGTGGCCGCCGTCTGCCTGCCGCACGACTGGCTCACCTGGCGGCTGGCCGGCGCACCCGGGCTGGCCGCGCTGCGCACCGACCGCGGCGACGCCAGCGGCACCGGCTACTGGTCGCCGCGTACCGGCGAATACCGCCTCGACCTGCTGGAACGCGCCTTCGGCCGGAGACTGCGGGTGCCGGCCGTGCTCGGCCCGGCCGAGGCGGCCGGCCACCTCGACCCGGCGGCGCTCGGCGCCGGGCCGAGCGCCGACGGCCCGGTCCTGCTGGGCCCGGGCACCGGCGACAACGCCGCCGCCGCGCTCGGCGTCGGAGCCGGCCCGGGCGACGTGGTCGTCTCGATCGGCACCTCCGGCACCGTCTTCGCGGTGGCCGACACTCCCGCCGCCGATCCGAGCGGCGCGGTGGCCGGCTTCGCCGACGCGACCGGCCGGTTCCTGCCGCTGGTCTGCACGCTCAACGCCGCCCGCGTGCTCGACACCGCCGCGACGCTGCTCGGCGTCGACCTGGCCACCCTGAGCGAACTGGCCCTGACCGCCCCGCCCGGCGCCGGCGGGCTGGTCATGGTGCCGTACCTGGAGGGGGAACGGACCCCGGACCGGCCCCACGCCACCGGCGCGCTGCACGGCCTCACCCTGGGCACCTCGACCCCGGCGCACCTGGCCCGGGCCGCCGTCGAGGGCATGCTCTGCGCGCTCGCCGACGGGCTCGACGCGCTGACCGCGCAGGGTGCCCGCGCCGACCGGATCATCCTGGTCGGCGGCGGGGCCCGCTCCGCCGCCGTGCGGCGGATCGCCCCGCAGGTCTTCGGCCGCCCCGTGGTCGTGCCCCCGCCCGGGGAGTACGTCGCCGACGGGGCCGCCCGACAGGCCGCCTGGATCGCCCTGGGCGGCGCGGCGCCGCCCACCTGGTCGGCCGGCGACACCGAGGAGTACGCGGCGGACGGCGACTCCGGCTCGCGGCACGGCGCGCCCGGGGTTCCCGCCGTCCGTGAGCGCTACGCGGAGGCCCGCGACCGCATCCTGGACCGGGCGCCTGGGTGAGCCGGCCGCCCGCCGACCCCGGCGGTCCGGATCGGCCGATGCCGTTGACCGGCGGGTCGTGTTCCCGCCGTGATCTTTGCCTGGTTTGCTGCCCGGCATGAGCAGCGGCACAAGGGTCTCCCGGCGGGGGAACGCGGCGCACCGGTTCTACAGCGTGGTGGTGTTCGTGGTGCTCGCCTCGCTGGACAACGTGGCCATCGGCCTGGTCCCGCCGCTGTACGGGCCGATCTCGGGCGCGCTCGGGGTGTCGCAGCGGCTGCTCGGCCTGGTCACCGCGGTCAGCTTCCTGGTCAGCGCGGTCGCCGCGGTGGCCTGGGCGTACGTCGGCGACCGGACCGACCGCAAGCCCCTGCTCATGGTCGGCACGCTGATCTGGGCCGCCGGCACCGGGGGCAGCGCCCTCGCCCAGGACTACCCGACGTTCCTGGCCGCACAGCTCGTCGCGGCGATCGGGCTGGGCGCGGTCGGCTCGGTCGGCTTCTCCGTGGTCACCGACCTGATCTCGCCCCGCCGCCGGGGCCTCGTGATGAGCTTCTGGGGGCTCTCCCAGGGCGTCGGCACGCTCGCCGGCACGCTGACCGGAGGCCTGCTGGGCGCCACCGACTGGCGGCGGCCGTTCCTGGTGCTCACCGTGGTCGGCCTGCTCGCCACCGTGGCGTACCTGTTCACGTACGACATCCGGCGCGGGCAGAGCGAGCCGGAGCTGGCCGCGGCGCTCGACGCCGGTGGCGAGTACGACTACCGGATCAGCCGCGCCGACCTGCCCCGGATCCTGGCCCGGCGGACCAACCGTTGGCTGGTCCTCCAGGGGCTGACCGCGCAGGCCGCGTTCGGCTCGCTGGTGTGGCTGCCCGTGCTGTTCAGCCAGCGGGCCGAGGCGCAGGGCTACTCGGCGGCCACCGCCGTGGTGGTGGGCAGCGTCTTCGCCACCCTGTTCCAGCTCGGCGGGGTGCTGTCCATCGTGGGCGGCCTGGCCGGCGACGCGCTGCAACGCCGTACGCCGAGCGGCCGGGCGCTGGTCGCGGCGCTGGGCATCCTCGCGGCCGTGCCGTTCTACCTGGTCCTGTTCTTCGTGCCGATCCGGATCGACGTGCCGGACGGCGGCAGCTCCGGCGCCGTGATCGCGGCGGTGCTGTCCAGCGTGTTCACCGAGCCCACGGTGGGGCTGAGCCTGCTCACCGCCGTGCTCGCCCTCGCGCTCACCTCGGCCAACTCGCCGAACTGGTTCGCGCTGATCGCCGACGTCAACCCGCCCGAGCACCGGGGCACCGTCTACAGCCTCGGCAACCTGGTCAACGGGGTCGGCCGGGCGGCCGGCAACGGGCTGGTCGGGGTGGCCTTCGGGGCGCTGCGGGCGGCCTTCCCGCCGCCGCTGAACTACGCCGTCGGGCTGGCCGCGTTCCAGCTCTTCTTCATCCCGACCGGGTTCATGTACTGGCTGGCCGCCCGCACGTCACCGGGGGACATCGAGTCGGTCCACGACCTCCTGCACGCCCGCGCCGACCGCCTGTAAGGAAGGGCCCCTTCTTAACGCCTCCTGCTTGCACTTGTCAGGGGCGGTACCAGACCGTGACGTCGGTGGGGACGGTCTCGTCCGCCAGCGGGGCGCTCGACGCCAGCACCTCGGCCCCGGCCGGCAGCGGCACCGGCTCCGCACCGAAGTTGGTGAGCACGGTGAGCCCGCCGTTGGTGAAGGTCAGCACCTCGTCGCCGGAGGAGAGCCACCGCAGCGGCCCCCGCGCCAGCCCGTGCTCGTGGCGCAGCCGCAGGGCCGTCCGGTACAGCTCGTAGGTCGAACCGTCGACCCCGCGCTGCCGGTCGAGCGCGTACTCGGCCCAGCTCGACGGCTGGGGGAGCCAGCTCGCGTCGGTCGGCCCGAAGCCGTACGACGGGGAGTCGGCCTCCCACGGGATCGGCACCCGGCAGCCGTCCCGGCCGCGCTGGGTGTGCCCGCTGCGCTCCCAGGTGGGGTCCTGCCGGGCCTCGTCGGGCAGCGTGGTGTGCTCCGGCAGCCCCAGCTCCTCGCCCTGGTAGAGGTAGGCGGAGCCGGGCAGGGCGAGCATGAGCAGGCTGGCCGCCCGGGCCCGGCGCAGGCCGAGCGCGGCGTCGGGCTGCGGGTCGCCGATGCCGATGCCGTTCGGGCGGCCGCCGCCGACGGCGAGCCCGAGCCGGGAGGCGTGCCGGACCACGTCGTGGTTCGACAGCACCCAGGTGGTCGGGGCGCCGACGCTGTCGGTGGCCTCCAGCGAGCGGGTGATCACCGCGTACTGGGCGGGTGCGGTCCAGGCGGCGAGCAGGTACTCGAAGTTGAACGCCTGGTGCATCTCGTCCGGCCGCACGTAGCGGGCCAGCCGCTCGGCCGGCTCCACCCACGCCTCGGCGACGAGGATCCGCTCCCCGTCATAGGAGTCGAGCAGCCGGCGCCACTCCCGGTAGATCTCGTGCACGCCGTCCTGGTCCCACATGGGCGGGCGCGGCTTGTCCACGTCCGCGCCGGAGAGGATCTCCTGCGGCTCCTGCCAGTCGGCCAGATCGGCCTGCTTGATGAGGCCGTGCGCCACGTCCACCCGGAACCCGTCGACGCCCCGGTCCAGCCAGAACCGGAGGACGTCCAGGAACTCGGCGCGCACCTCGGGGTTGTCCCAGTTGAGGTCGGGCTGGCCGGTGTCGAAGAGGTGCAGGTACCACTGGCCGTCCGGCAGCCGGGTCCAGGCCGGCCCGCCGAAGACGCTCTCCCAGTCGTTCGGCGGCTCGGCGCCCTGCGGGCCCCTGCCGTCACGGAAGACGTAGCGCTGCCGTTCCGGGCTGCCGGGCGCCGCCGCGACGGCGGCGCGGAACCAGCGGTGCTGCGACGAGGTGTGGTTCGGCACCAGGTCGACGATCACCCGCAGACCGCGGGCCTTGGCCTCGGCGATCATCTTGTCGGCGTCCGCCAGGGTGCCGAAGAGCGGGTCGACGTCCCGGTAGTCGGCCACGTCATAGCCGGCGTCCGCCTGCGGGGACGGGTAGAACGGCGACAGCCAGATCGCGTCGACGCCCAGCTCGCTGAGGTGGTCGAGGCGGGCCGTGATGCCGGGAAGGTCGCCGATCCCGTCGCCGTTCGCGTCGGCGAACGAGCGCGGGTAGATCTGGTAGATGACGGCCTCGGTCCACCAGCCGGTGGCCGGGGTCTCCTGCGTCGCGTCGGTGTTCAGCGCCTTCTCCCTGTCGTGCGTACGGGGCGAATCTGTTCAGTTTGCCCGGGGCGGCGCGGTCGATTCGCGCACCACCAGGCGAGTGGGCAGGATCACCGAGGCCGGCGACCCGTCGTCGGTTCGGGCGCCGCGCGGGGCGGGCACCAGCCCGGCGTACGGGTCGACGGCGCGCCCACCCAGCGGGTCGAGCAGCATCCGGGCGGCCAGCAGCCCCTGCTCCGCGGCCGGTTGGGCGATCGTGCTCAGCCCGAGCACCCCGGCCAGGTCGTGGTCGTCGATGCCGATCACGCTGACGTCCTGGGGCACCCGCAGCCCCGCGTCGCGCAGCGCCGTCATGGCGCCCATGGCCATCTCGTCGCACGCGGCGAAGATCGCGGTCGGCGGTTCGCCCCGGGCCAGCAGCTCGGCGGTGGCCCGGGTGCCGCCGTCGACGGTGAACTGGGACTCGACGTCCAGGCTCGGGTCGGGGCGGAGGCCGGCCGCCCGCAGCGCCTCCTGGTAGCCGCGCCGCCGGTCCAGGTGGGTGGTGAAGGCCAGCTCGTCGTCCGGGTCGCCGGAGATGTGCGCGATCCGGGTGTGGCCGAGGTCGAGCAGGTGGCGGGTGGCGGTCCGCGCCGCGGCCACGTCGTCGATCCGGACGCAGGGCCAGCCGGGCACCCCGCTGCCGGAGCTGATGGTCACGCCGGGCAGGGCCAGCTTGGTCAGCGCGGTCGTGTCGGCCGGGCGCAGCGGGGTGGCGACCAGGATGATCGCGTCGACCCGCTGGTGCAGGCTGGCCGGGCGCAGCACCCGCTGCCGGATCTGCTCCCGACCGCCGAGGTTGTAGAGCAGCAGGTCGTAGCCGTTCTGGTGGAGGTAGTCCTCGACGGCCTCGACCACCGTGCCGAAGAACCAGCGGGTGATCCGGGGGACCACCACCGCCACCGTGCCGGTCTTCCCGCCGGCCAGTCGGGAGGCGCTCGGCGAGACCGCGTACTGGAGCTGCTCGGCGGCGGCGAGGACCCGGCGCCGCGTCGCGGCCGAGACCGTCGGCAGGCCGCGCAGCGCCCGGGAGACGGTGGCCGTGGACACCCCGGCCAGGCGGGCGACATCGTCAATCTTCGTCATTGGTTCCCCGCTCCGAGCCGCGCCCGCCGCCGCCGGGGACCGGCGGCGGCGGAGCAGCGGATCAGCCCTTGACGCTGCCGGCGAGCAGACCCCGCACGAAGAAGCGCTGGAGGGACAGGAACACGATCAGCGGTACGACGATCGACACGAACGCCCCGGCCGTCAGCCGCTGCCACTCGTTGCCCCGGGTGCCGGCCAGCTCGGCGAGCCGGACGGTCAGCGGGGCGGTCTCGTCGGTGCCCCCGGCGAAGATCAGCGCGACCAGCAGGTCGTTCCAGACCCAGAGGAACTGGAAGATGCCGATCGCGGCCAGCGCCGGGGTGATCAGCGGCAGGACGATGGTCCGGAAGATCTTGGGGTGGGTGGCCCCGTCGACCCGGGCCGACTCCATCAGTTCGGACGGCAGCTGCGAGATGAAGTTGTGCAGCAGGTAGACGGCGAACGGGAGCGCGAAGCAGGTGTGCGCGAACCACACCTGCGCGAACTTCTGCTCGTCGACCAGGTCCCAGGCGGGAAGCACCTGGATCCCGGCGATGGTCACGCCGGTGGAGAAGAACTTCAGCAGCGGCACGAGCGCCATCTGCAGCGGCACGATCTGCATCGCGAAGATCGCGATGTAGACCCAGTCCCGCCCCTTGAAGTTGATCCACGCCAGCGCGTACGCGGCCAGTGAGGCGAAGGCGATCGGGAAGAGCACCGACGGGATGGTGATCGCCAGCGAGTTGATGAAGTAGCTGGCGAGCTGCCCGGACGAGCCGGTGCTGAACAACACCTCCCGGTAGTTCTCCAGTGTGAACTGCGGGTCGCTGAAGAACGTCCACCAGCCGGTGGTCTTGATCTGGTTCTCGGGCCGGAACGAGGAGATGAACAGGCCGAAGGTCGGGACCGTCCAGAGCAGCGCGAGCACGATCGAGACCACAGTGGCGGTGCGGCTGTTCAGCCGCTTGCGGACCCGGGCGGCCCGGCCGGGCGTCCCGGTGGCCTGGACGCCGACTCCGACGGTGGGGGTGGCGGTGGTCATGTCAGCCCTCCCGCTGCTGGCGCAGGTTGCGGATCTGGTAGATCACGATCGGGATGACCAGGACGAAGAGGAAGACCGCGAGTGCGGAGCCCTGCCCGGGCTCGCCGTAACGGAACGCCTGGTTGTACATCTCGTTCGCGATGACGCTGGTGTCGTAGTTGCCGTTGGTGGCGGTCCGGACGATGTCGAAGACCTTCAGCGTGGCGATCGAGAGCGTCACCACCACGACGATCACCGCCGGCCGGATGCCCGGCATGGTGATCTGCCAGAACATCTGCCACGGGGAGACGCCGTCGAGGCGAGCCGCTTCGACGATGTCGGCCGGGATGGCCTTGATCGCGGCGGAGAGCACCACCATGGCGAAGCCGGCCTGGATCCAGATCATGATCACGATGAGCAGCAGGGTGTTCAGCGGCGACTCCAGCAGCCACTGCTTGGGTTCGCCGCCCAGGCTCACGACGATCTGGTTGAGCAGGCCGATCTGGTCGCCGTCGCCCCGGTAGGCGTAGACGAACTTCCAGATGATGGCGGCGCCGACGAACGAGATCGCCATCGGCAGGAAGATCAGGGACTTGGCCACCGACTCGAACCGGGCCTTGTCCACGAGGACGGCGTAGATCAGGCCGAACGCGGTGGCCACCAGCGGAACCAGCAGCACCCAGATCAGGCTGTTGATCAGCACCCGGACGATGGAGTCCTCGGAGAACATCCAGGTGTAGTTGGCCAGGCCCACCCAGTTGCTGCTGTCCTTGTCCATGAACGAGAGGAGGGTGGTCCGGATCGCCGGCACCACCAGCCCGACGAGGAGGAACAGCAGTGTCGGCAACAGGAAGAAGAGCGCGAACAGGCCTTCCCGCGGCTTGCGCCGGCGGGGCAGGGGCGTACCGCTCGCCACGGCCGCGACCAGCCTCGCCTCCCGGCGGCGGTCGAACCAGGCCGGCACCACGTCGAGGAGCAGGAGCAGACCGCCCACCACCGCGACGAAAGCGATCAGCCCGTACATCAGCATGAGGAACTTCGGCTGTTCCGCCGCGAAGTCGAACTCCATCGACCCTCCCTCAAGGGTTCGGTTGCGGGCGGTGGCCCGGCCCGCGTCGCGGACCGGGCCACCGCCTCAGATCACTTCCAGCTGCCCTCGATGCCGTTCAGCACCGTGGTGGTGTCCTTGCCGTTGATCCAGTCGACCATGCCCTTCCAGAAGGTGCCCGCGCCGACCGCGGCCGGCATCAGGTCCGAGCCGTCGAACCGGAACTCGGTCTTCGGGTCCTGCAGGATCTGGACGGAGAGCTTGTCCACCGGGTTCGGGACGTTGTTGATGTCGAGCTTCTTGTTCGCCGACAGCCAGTCGCCGATCTTGGCGCGGCTGTTCACGTACTCGCCGGAGGCCAGGTAGGTCTGCACCGCCTGGACCTCGGGACGGTCCGCGAAGGCCGAGACGAACTCGCCGGCACCCAGCACCGGCTTGCCCTTGGCCGGGTCGACGGCCGGGAAGTAGAACGCGAAGACGTCGCCGTCCTCGGCCACCTTGGTGCCCTGCGGCCACTGGTTGGCGTAGAAGGACGCCTGGCGGTGCATGGCGCACTTGCCGGTGGTGATCGGCGTGCCGGCCTCCTGGAAGGAGGTGGTGGCGATGCTCTTCACGCCGCCGAAGCCGCCGTTGACGTACTTCTCGTTCTTGAGGATGGTGCCGGCCTTGTTGACCGCGTCGGCGACCTTCGGGTCGTTGAACGGGATGCCGTGGGTGGTCCACTGGTCGTAGACCTCCACCCCCTGGGTGCGCAGCAGCACGTCCTCGATCCAGTCGGTGGCCGGCCAGCCGGTGGCGTCACCGGACTCGATGCCCGCGCACCACGGCTTGGTGCCGCTCGCCGCGATCTTGTCGCTCAGCGCGATGAGATCGTCCCAGGTGGTCGGGACGGACCAGCCCTTCTCCTTGAAGGTCTTCGGCGAGTACCACACGTAGGACTTCACGTTGGAGCCGAGCGGCACGCCGTAGAGCTTGCCGTCCACGGTGCTGTACTTCAGCCAGTCGGGGGAGAAGTTCTGCTCGGCCAGCGCCTTGGTGTCGGCGCCGACCGTCTTGATCTTGCCCGAGTCGACGAACCGCTTGAGCAGACCCGGCTGCGGGATGAAGGCAAGGTCGGGGGCGTTGCCGCCGTCCACCCGGACGCCCAGCTGGGCCTCGAACTCGCCCGAGCCCTCGTGGTCGATGTCGATGCCGGTGCAGTCCTCGAACTGCTTCCAGGACTGGTCCAGACGGTCGGCCTCGATGTCCCGGATCGACGAGTAGATCGTGACCTTCTTGCCGTCGTGGCCCTGGTACTTCTCGTAAGCGGCGCACTCGGCCGAGCTCGCCTTGCTGCTCTTCTTGTCATTGCCGGTACCGCAGGCGGTGACGCCGAGCGCCAGCCCCAGAACGCCGGCGATCGCGAGAGCCTGGCGCGATCTGGCAAACGCCATGCCGATCTCCTTCCTTGCCGGCGCGTGGGGGGAAATCGAACCCGCGCCGGTCCGATGGTCGTCCCCACATGTAAGCGCTTGCATCCCGTCCGGTCCACCCCCTGCCGGACACGGCCCGGTAACAATCCCGCAACCCGCTCACCGGCCGTGGGCACGCTCCCACGCTGCGCTGACCGCCCCGAACGGGAGACCCTTCCCATCGATGGAACTTTCTGCCACGCTGTCCCTATCGGATCGAAAACTTTCAACATAGGAGGCAGTGGATGCGCAAACGCTGGTTCAGCCTCGCGGCGGTGGCCGCCGTCCTCGTGGCCCTGATCCCGGCCGCGCCGGCCATGGCCGCGCCGACGTTCAAGGTTCCGTTCCCCTGTAACCAGTCCTGGTCCGGCCAGACGCGGTCGGACCACAGCCCGGCCTACGCCGTCGACTTCAACCGCACCGACGACCTGGGCGACCCGGTGGTGGCCAGCGCGCCCGGCACCGTCGACCGGGTGACCGACCTCGGCGGCACCAGTTACGGCAAGTACGTGCGGATCGACCACGGCAACGGGTACACCACCTACTACGCCCACCTGAGCAGCTTCAACGTCTCGGTCGGGCAGACGGTCGGCTACGGCCGGGTCATCGGCTACGTGGGCAGCACCGGTGGCTCGACCGGCCCGCACCTGCACTACGAGCAGCGGCTGAACGGCAACGACATCCAGGTCCGGTTCAACGGGGCCCTCGCCCTCTACTGGGGCACGAAGACCTACACCAGCGACAACGGCTGCTCCGGCGCGAACACCGGGGCGGGCACGGTGAACACCGCGGGCGCCGCCCTGACGGTGCGCTCCGGCCCGGGCACCGGCTACAGCGCGGTCGGCTCGGTGGCCGACGGCGCCGGCGTGACCATCTACTGCCAGACCAGCGGCACCACGGTCACCGGCACCTACGGGACGAGTTCGATCTGGGACCGGATCGGCTCCGGCCGGTTCATCTCCGACGCGTACGTCTACACCGGCTACGACGGCTACATCCCCGGCGTGCCGCGCTGCTGACCCGAGGTGGGCGCGGGGCCGACCGCCCCGCGCCCCTCACCCGTTGAGCCGCCAGATGGCGAGGTTGAGCGCGCCGGCGAACGTCACCCAGGCCCCGTACGGGAGCAGGAGCAGCGCCGCGGGCCGGGACACCCGCCCGGACAGCCGCACGGTGACCCCGATGGCCAGCCACATGAGCACGATGTCGGCGAACGCCAGCCCGAAGCGGCCGGCGCCGAAGAAGAGCGGGGTCCAGAGCGCGTTCAACACCAGCTGGGTGACCCAGGCGCCGAGCGCCGGCCCCCAGCCGGCCCGCTGCCAGACCAGCCAGCCGGCCACCGCGATGAGCCCGTAGAGGACGGTCCAGACCGGGCCGAAGAGCCAGGGCGGCGGCGCCCACGCCGGCTGCGCGAGATCGGCGTACTCCTGCTGCGTGTCGCGCACGCCGAGCGCGCCGACGGCCGCCGCGACGGTCACCGCGGCGCCGAAACCCAGCAGCGCCCACCACCTGCGGCCGCGCCCGACCCGCCGGATGGTTCCCGAAATGGTCATCCCACCGGGTGCCCGGCCGCGCCGTGGGCAAACCGGCCCGCACAACGCGACGCCGGGGTCGCCGGATCCGGAGCCCCGGTCTGGGAGGACTGGGCTGTCGAATCCGACGACCCCGGCGGGTCACAGGGTGGTGGGAGGTCGAACGGCTAATTGTTGAAGATGCTGACGCCACCCGGGCCGACCAGCAGGCCGACGATGATGAGGACGATGCCCCACAGGATCTGCCGGCGGAACAGCGCGAGGATGCCGGCGACCACCAGTACGACTGCGAGAATCCAGAGAATCAGCTCCATGTCGGCCGGATACCCGTTCGTCGGATCCGGGAAACCTGCTTCTCAGTCCAGGTGATCACCGAGGTGGAAGATGCTGTACGCCTGCTTGATCACCGGGTGCGCGACGTTGCGGACGCGTACGCCGCCCGGGGTCGTGCCCCGCTCGGTGCCGTGGTGGGCGTGCCCGTGCAGGGCCAGCGCGGTGGGCGCCGAGTCGATGGCCTGCCCGAGCTGGTAGCAGCCGAGGAACGGGTAGATCTCCAGGGGCTCGCCGGCGAGGGTGTCCGGCACGGGGGAGTAGTGGGTGAGCGCGACCAGCACGTCGCAGTCGAGCCCGCGCAGCGCCGCGCCGAGGGAGTCCGCGCTGTCCTTGGTCGTCTGGACGAACGCCTTCATCTCCGGCTCGCCGAAGTCGCTGGCGCACCGCCCCGCGAACCCGCCGCCGAAGCCCTTCGCCCCGGCCACGCCCAGCCGGCCGCCGGCGCACTCCAGCACGACGCCGGTCCCCTCCAGGACCGTTATGCCGGCGTCCTCCAGCACCTTCACCACCTGCGGCACCTCGTCGCACTGGTGGTCGTGGTTGCCGAGGACCGTGATGACCGGCACGCCGAGGTCGCCGAACTCCTGCGCCACGCAGCGCGCCTCGGACTCGGTGCCGTGCCGGGTCAGGTCCCCGGCGAGCAGCAGCACGTCGGCGCAGTCGGGCAGCTCCTCCAGGGCCGGCCGGAACCGGCCGACCACGTCCTCGTCCAGGTGCACGTCGCCGACGGCGGCGATGCGGATCACCATGGAACCTCCCTCACGGCAGCTCCTCGACCTGGGTGGGCGCCTGCGTGCGGATCACGCCGATGTCGCTGGTGACCGGCAGGTCGGGGAAGCGCTCGGCCACCCGGCGCAGGATCTCCTCCCGCCGGTGCGGGCTCTCCACCTCGCCGTAGAGCACCAGGCCGCGCTCGCGGCGCACCACGGTGATGCCCTGCTCGGCGACGTCCGGGTCCTCGGCCAGCATGCTCTGGATCTCCGCCTCGACGTACTCGTCGGGCGGCGCGTCGCCGTGGTGTCCGGTCACGGGGTGTCCCTTCCTCCGGACGCGCCGCCGGGCAGCACGTCGAGCCGGTCGAGCAGCACCAGGAACGCCTCGGCGTACGGCGAGTGCTGCGTCTCCTTCCGTACCCGTTCCCAGTCGATCTGTTCGCGCAGCGAGCGGGCGAGCGGCAGGGCCCGGGCGAAGTCGCAGTAGTGCTGGGAGAAGCTCAGCAGCTTGTGCACCATGAGCTGGCTGGCCGAGAGCACCGGCATGTGGATGGCGTCGACCGGCCGCACGATGGTGTCGGCGAAGGTCTCCTCGGTCACCGGAGTCTCGATCGGCCGGTGGATGAGGTCCACCATCCGGCCCTCGTCGTACACCTTGACCAGCCAGTCCTCGGGCGGGCGCTCGGCGGTGAAGCCAGCCTCGACCAGGGCCTCCAGGGCCTGGTCCACGTCCTGCTGCCGGATCAGGAAGTCCACGTCGTGATCGCTGGAGTGGCCGCCGTGCGCGTACACGGCGAAGCTCCCCCCGAGCGCAAAGGGGATCTCGGACTGCTTGAGCACGGCGGCGACCTTCTTCAGCGTGTGCACCAGGGTCTCGTCCCCGCGCTCGGCCATTCTGGGTCTCCCGTCGTCGTGGGTGGCGGTGGGAATGAAGTTGCGTACCCGGCGAACGGGTCGGCCACACCTGTTGAGGGCGCGCCCCGACGTGGCGGTGACAATGCGGACAAACCGCCGAAGGTGAGCACGGGTCGGATAGCCTCGGCAGGGTGGTCAGGTCACTGCGGGTGCGGCGCGGCGGGGCCCGACTGCGCGCCGTCGCCCTGATCGGCATCGACGGCTCGGGCAAGACCACCCAGGCCCACCGGCTCGCCGAGGCGCTCACGGCGGCGGGCCATCCCGCCACCTACCACCGCAACGCCGGCGGCCGCCGCTGGCTCGGCCGGCTCGCCCAGCGGGTCGGCCGGCCCGACGCGCAGCGGCTCGTCGGGCGCAACGGGCTGCTCGCCCTGGAGTCCGTGCTCCGCTGGCTGGCCATCGCGCTCGCCCTGCTGACCTGCCTGGTGACCGGCCGCACGGCGGTGATGGACCGCTGGTCCGCCTGCCAGTACGCCAGCATCCGGGCGCACGGCGGGCAACGCTGGGAGCGGCTGGCCCGGGCCGGCTACCGGGTCTTCCCGCCGCCCCGGGTCACCTTCCTGCTCACCCTGGACCCGGCCGAGGCGTACCGGCGGATCGAGCGGCGCGGCACCGACCACGAGAGCATGCGGTGGCTCAGCGCCGCGGCCACGGCGTACCGGACCCTGCCGGAGTACGGCAGCTTCGTGGTGGTGGACGGCAGCGGCACCCCGGAGGAGGTGTCCCGCCGGATCCGCGCGCACCTGACCGAGTGGCTCCCGGCGGACCCGCCGCCCCCGGCCGGCCCGGGCCCGGACGGCACCGACCCGCCGTCGGGCGGGGCGGGGCGGGGCGAACCGGTGCCGGCTCAGGCCCGCCCGTAGACCGGGATGCTCGCCCCGCTTGTCGGCGCCGACTCGTCGGAGGCCAGGAAGCGGATCACCGCGGCGATCTGGGCCGGCGGGACCCAGCGGCCGTGGTCGGCGTCCGGCTGGGCGGCCCGGTTGGCCGGGGTGTCGATGACGCTGGGCAGCACGGTGTTGCAGCGCACCCCGCGCTGCCGGTACTCCACGGCAACGGCGTTGGCGAAGGCCTGCACGGCCGCCTTGGCGGTGGCGTAGCCGGCCGCGCCGGGGAAGGGCGCCACCGCGGCCCGGGCCGACACGCAGACCACCGCGCCGCCGCCGGCCGCCACCAGGTGCGGCAGCGCGGCCTGGGTGACCAGGTACGTGGGTCGCAGGTTGACCCGCAGCATCCGGTCGAACTCCTCGATCGGCGTCTCGTGCACGAGTCCGCCGCTGGCGTACCCGCCGACCAGGTTGACCACGGCCCGCAGCGGCGCGGTCGGCTCGGCGGCGGCGACGGCCACCGCCCGCGCGACCCCGTCGGGGTCCAGCAGGTCGGCCGTGACATGGACGGGCCCGGTCGCCGGGGTGTTCCCGCTGCCCTCCCGTTCGGGGACGACCACCCGCCAGCCGGCAGTGAGGAAGGCGGCGGTGACCGCGCCGCCCAGCCCGCCCGTGCCGCCGGTCACCAGCACCGTGCGCTCCGCCATGCGCCCACGCTAGCCGCCCGGCCGGCGGGGCGGTGACCGGGGCGGGCATTCGGCCCGGTCGATGCGGCTGACCTGCGCGCCCGTCCGACCGGTGACCTCGGCGAGGCCGTCCGGCCGACCCGGCGAGCGCGACGGCCGAGCCGACGGTCGGCCGGATCGGCGGAGTCGACCGGAGCGGGGGAGGTGGCCGGGCTGCGGGAATGGGACCCTTGGCACGGGAAGCGGGCGCGGAACGGGGTACTTTTCCGGATACGCGCCGTCATGGTTGACGGTCACGCCTCATGAAAGTAAGTTTCATCCGTGGCGAAGAGTCCGAAGATTTCTGCGAGTCACGAGCCCGGTGGACTGATCGTCCACATCAGCGGCCTGCTGCCCTCGCTGTCCCCGGCCGAGCAGCGGGTGGCCCGGCTGGTCGTCTCCGATCCGGCCGCCGCCGCCCGGCGCACCATCACGGACCTCGCCACCGCCGCCGAGACATCGGAGGCCACCGTCATCCGGTTCTGCCGGTCGGTCGGCATGGACGGCTACCCCCAGCTGCGCATCCGGCTCGCCGCCGAGGCCGCCCGCCGGATCGAGCCACCGGACGCCCGCGTGGTCGGCGGCGACATCCCGCCCGGCGCCGACCTGGCCCAGATCATCGCCACCATCGCGTTCAACGACGCGCGGGCCGTCGAGGAAACCGCCGAGCAGCTCGACCCCGCCGTCTGCGAGCAGGTGGTCGAGGCGATCGTCGCGGCCGGCCGGATCGACGTCTACGGCGCCGGCGCCAGCGGCTTCGTCGCCTCGGACTTCCAGCAGAAGCTGCACCGCATCGGCCGCACCGCCTTCTACTTCCCGGACGTGCACACCGCGCTCACCTCGGCCGCCCTGCTCGGCCGGGGCGACGTCGCGGTCGGCATCTCGCACACCGGCACCACGTCGGACGTCATCGAGGTGCTCGAACAGGCCCGCGCCCGGGGCGCCACCACGGTCGCGCTGACCAACTTCCCCCGCTCGCCGATCACCGAGGTCGCCGACCACGTGCTGACCACCGCGGCCCGCGAGACCACCTACCGCTCCGGCGCGATGGCCAGCCGGCTGGCGCAGCTGACCGTCGTCGACTGCCTCTTCGTCGGCGTGGCCGCGCGGAACCGCGCCAAGGCCAGGAAGGCCCTCGAGGCAACCGCAGAAGCCGTCCAGTCCCGCCGGGTGGGCGCCGGCCGGAGGCGGGCATGACGGCGGGCCGGGTGGAGCGGGACGAGGTGGCCGCCGTGCGGCCCGTGGTCCGGGTGGGCGCCCCCACCGAGCGGCGCAACCCGCACAGCCTCGACCTCGACCTCATGTCGACCCGCGACGTGCTCACCGTCATCAACGAGGCGGACCGGCGGGTGCCCGCCGCGGTGGCCGCCGTCCTCGACGAGATCGCCGAGACCGTCGACCTGGCCGCCGCCGCGCTGCGCGGCGGCAACCGGGTGCACTACTTCGGCGCCGGCACCTCCGGCCGCCTCGGCGTGCTCGACGCCGCCGAGCTGGCACCCACCTTCAACTCGCCGCGGCACTGGTTCTGCGCCCACCTGGCCGGCGGTCCCGAGGCCATGTGGCGGGCCGTCGAGGACGCCGAGGACGACGAGCGCGGCGGCGCCGCCGACGCCGCCGAGTGCGTACGCCCCGGCGACCTGGTGGTCGGGCTGGCCGCCAGCGGACGCACCCCGTACGTCCTCGGGGCGCTCGCCGCATCCCGGGCGCAGGGGGCCGCGACGGTGCTGCTCTGCGCCAATCCGGAGGCCGACGCCGCCGGGTCGGTCGACGTCTTCATCGGGGTGGACACCGGACCGGAGGTGGTCACCGGGTCGACCCGGATGAAGGCGGGCACCGCGCAGAAGCTGGTGCTGAACACCTTCTCCACGGCGGTGATGGTGCGCCTCGGCCGGGTCTACTCCAACCTGATGATCGACATGGTGGCCACCAACGCGAAGCTGCGTGGCCGGATGATCTCGATCCTCATGGAGGCCACCGGCTGCGCCGAGGAGATCTGCCGCGTCGCCCTCAACGAGGCGGACGGCGACCTCAAGACCGCCCTCGTCTCGCTGGTCTCCGGCGCCGAGGTCTCCGCGGCCCGGGCCGCCCTGGCCCGCTCCGCCGACCAGGTGCGTGGCGCGCTCGCCCTGCTCGCCTCCTGACGCCTCCGCCGGCCGGGTCCCCTCCCGGCCGCCTCCGCACCACGGGTGCGACGCGCGTCACGTGGCGGGAGGGGACGCATCTCCCGCTGCGGATTGTTCAACCAGCCGTGGGGTAATCCTCACCGGTGGCTGAACCGACCGGCCCGCGAGCGCGTATCTCGCAGTGACCAGGATCGCAATCACGCGGTGACGCGGGTCGCTGTGTTCATGGAATTCGCAATGGTGCGATTTCCTGAGCGGACGACGATTCCGCTGCTCCGACGCCTCCGACCGGGGCGTACGCGAGGCACCCGAGCAGGGGTCCTGACAGCAAACATGGACCGGGCTCACAGCTACTACTCAGGCATTCGTGACAGTTTCGACTCACGACATGGAATCCCCGACGCGTCTCATCTGTTGTGTAGGTGTCAGCACCTACGGGCACAGCGGAGGTTACGGGGAGGGCTGATGAACGTGGGGATGGCAAGGAACCGGGCAACCGGCGCGAGCGAGGGGACCGTGGCAATCGTGGACAAGAACATCGGCATGCGTACCGACGAGGTCGCCGAGGAGCGGGACCTGGTCGGCGTCTACCTGCACGAGATCTCCCGGACGCCGCTGCTGGACGCCGCCAAGGAGGTCGATCTTTCCAAGGCGATCGAGGCCGGCCTCTACGCCGAGCACCTGCTCGGTGAGGACCGCGTTCCCGCCGGCGTCGACCGGGAGGACCTGGAGCGGCTGGTCGTCGAGGGTGAGCGCGCGAAGGACCTGTTCATCCGCGCCAACCTGCGACTGGTCGTCTCGATCGCCCGCCGCTACGTGCGGTCGGGCATGCCCATGCTGGACCTGATCCAGGAGGGCAACACCGGCCTGGTCCGGGCGGTCGAGAAGTTCGACTACGAGCGGGGCTACAAGTTCTCCACCTACGCGACCTGGTGGATCCGCCAGGCCATCAGCC
The DNA here is from genome assembly GCF_040607315.1 of Micromonospora sp. NPDC005305. Lineage (NCBI taxonomy): Bacteria > Bacillati > Actinomycetota > Actinomycetes > Micromonosporales > Micromonosporaceae > Micromonospora > Micromonospora sp. NPDC005305. The sequence continues at coordinate 84,905 of NZ_JBEXGL010000023.1, forward strand.
GGGCGATCGCCCAGCAGGAGCGCACCGTACGGCTGCCCGTGCACCTGGTCGAGGACGTCAACCGGATGCGCAACGTGGCCCGGCAGCTCACCCGTGAGCTGGGCGGCGACCCGGAGCCGGAGCAGATCGCGGCGTCGCTCGGCGTCACCGTCGAGCGGGTCAACGAGCTGCGCCGCTGGTCGCAGGACACCGTCTCGCTGGACACCCCGGTGGGCGACGACGGCGACACCAACCTCGGCGACCTGGTCGCCGACAGCGACGCCCCGTCGCCGGAGGAGATCGTCCTCACCGGCCTGGAGCGGCAGCGGATCGAGGGTCTGCTCAACCACCTCGACGACCGTTCGGCCGGCATCATGCGGGCCCGCTACGGCCTGGAGGACGGGCGCGAGCACTCGCTGACCGAGGTCGCCTCGCGGTTCTCGCTCTCCCGGGAGCGGATCCGCCAGCTGGAGATCCAGGCCCTCGGCCGGCTCCGTGAGCTGGCCCGCGCGGAGGGGCTGCAGGCGGCCTGAGCTGGTAGTAATGGAATCGACGAACGGCCGGCGTCCGATAGGGGGACGCCGGCCGTTCGCCGTTCGGCGTCAGCGCACCCGGCCGTAGCCGGCGATGGACATGATGTCCATGTCGCGCTTGTTGACGTTGCGCCCCGCGCTGGGCGCGTCGATGATCTGGCCGCCGCCCACGTACAGGGCCACGTGCCCGAGCCCGGAGTAGAACACCAGGTCGCCGGGTTGCAGCGAGCCGCGGCTGATCCGCGAGGTGGCGTTCCACTGCATCGCCGCGTTGTGCGGCAGGGACTTGCCGGCCGCCCGCCAGGACGCCAGGGTCAGCCCCGAGCAGTCGTAGCTGCCGGGGCCCTCGTCGCCGTAGCCGTACGGCTTGCCGATCGCCCCGTAGGCGTAGCGCACGGCCACGCCGGCGGAACCGGAGATGGCCGGGGCGCTGCCGGCGGAGCTGGACCGCGCGGGCGCCTCGGTGGCCCGGCCGTACGCCTTGCGGCGCAGCTCGTAGAGGCCGGCCAGGTCCCCCTCGATCTTCTTCTTGCCCGCGACCAGCTGCTTGGCCTGCGCCGCCTCCCGGGCCAGCGTGGCGTCGAGCCGGGTCTTCTGGTCGATCAGCTGGCGCTGGCTCTCGGTGAAGCCGGTGATGGTCTGCTGCCGCTGGCGGGTCAACTGATCCAGGGTGCCCAGCCGGTCCGGCAGCGTCGCGGCGCCGCCCGGGTCCAGCAGGGCCTGCATGGTGCGCATGCCTCCGGTCTTGTAGGCCGTGGCGGCGATGGCGCCGACGTCGGCGCGACTCCGCTCGGCCTGCTCCTGCAACGGGCCGATCCTGGCCTGCAACCTGGCCGCGGTGGCCTTGTTGGCCTTGATCTCCTCGTTGAGCTTGTTGTACGACTCGACGATTCGCTCCAGCTCAGTCGAGGACTTCTCGATCTGCTTCGTCAGCTCGGCGGGGGTGGGCTCGGCGCGAGCCACCGTCGCCGGGGCGAGCAGCGTGGCCGAGAGGCCCGCCACCGCCAACGAGCGCAGCAGGATCCGTAAGGACGACAAGAGCGGAAGGCTCCTCTCCGACTCCTCGCCGTTGCGGCGTTCCGCCCCGGCGACACCGGCCCGGGGCCATCCGGGTGGATGGCGGTCGACCGGACCGGCCTGCCCAACCTAACCCGTGACCGGAGTGACGGGGAGTTGAAGCAGGGGCGAAAGTTGGCAAAGTGTCAGGAAGTGCCGCCGATGCTGGTGACCCTTGGTGACCGTTTCGCGGGCGGGCCGTTGTGGTGCCGGAGTCGGGTGGGCGGATCGCACCAGTGGCCCGATTCGTCGTTCTGGGCGGATGTCGCCAGGCACTGCGCCGCAAAATGACGACAAAGGTGGAAATCGCTCCTGTTTCCCGGCGCTCGCCGGGTCCGGCGGCAGGCGCGTGGCCAGGGAAAACGCCCGGTCCGGTGGCGCGGCCGCAACACAATGAAGCGCGGAGTTCGGGAATCCCGCCGCGCGGCAACGCCGACGGCGCGGAGGCCCCAACCGCGAACCCCGGGAGGCCGCCGTGCAGACCGATGGCTCCACCACCCGCCCGCCCCGGTCGCCGGGCGCGGCCTCATCCACCCTGCTCTACGCCCGGCCGGGCATCGTGGTGACCGGCGAGCGCTTCACCGTGGGCCGCAACAGCTGGCCGGTCGCCGAGATCACCCAGCTCTGGACGACCCGCGGGCCGCACGACCGCCTCGCACTCCGGGCGGTCGCCGTCTCCGCGGCCCTGATCGGCGGGGTCGGTGTGCTGCTCGGCTTCACCGGCGGGCTGCAACGGCTCACCGCGGCGGCGTACCTCACGCTGGGCGCGGTCGGGCTGCTGCCGCTGCTGCTCGTGCTGATCGCGGACCGCTGGCGCCCCCCGTCGTACGAGCTGTGGGGCCGGCTCCGCGGCACCGAGGTGCTGCTGTTCAGCAGCGACAACGAGCGGCAGTTCGGGCAGGTCACCCGGGCCCTGCAACGGGCCCGGGAGGGAGCACGCCACGGCGGCTGGGCCCCGCCGGCGGCCGAGGCGTGGCGGCCGGACCGCTGACCGGCCGGGTCAGCCGGCCACCGGCTCCGGGGTCCGGGTCGCCCGCTCGGCGGCCATCCAGTGGCTCACCCGGCGCTCGGCGTAGAACGAGACGAACGGCACGGTGCCCGCGAGCATCACGAGCAGCATCCGCTTGAGCGGCCAGTCGGCCCGGCGCGACAGGTCGAACGTGAGCGCCAGGTAGACCATGTAGAGCCAGCCGTGCGCGGTGCCGACCACGGCCACCACGGTCGGGTTGTCGAAGCCGTACTTCAGCGGCATGCCGATCAGGACCAGCACCACCAGCGCCACGCCCACGATCCAGGCGATCACGCGGTACCGGGTAAGGGCTCCGCCCACCGTCGTCCGTCCTTTCGCACCGGCCTCAGCCGGGATAGTCGCCGGGCCTCGCGCCCGGGTTGGCGTTCAACCATGCAAGGTAGCGGTTGTACGCGGCCAGTTCGCCGTCGTCGGCCCCGCCGGTGGGTGCGACCGGCACCCGGCTGACCCGCACCGGCCGGCGTACCGCCGGGGTGGCGGCGGCCGGCTCCGCGTCGGCGGCCGCCGACGGCGCCGGGGTGCTGCTCCGCTCCTCGCGCTCCGCCCGCAGCGTGTGCCGCAGCTCACGCCACCAGACGAACACCACGAAGGCGGCGAAGACCGGCCACTCGATCGCGTAACCGAAGCTCAGCGTGTTGCCACCGGCGGCCCGGGTGACCTGCCACCAGCCCAGCCCGAGAAAGCCCACCACCAGCACGACCATGGCCACGTGGCGGGCGATCCACGCCGGTGTCCAGAGCCGCTTCATGCCATCGAGGGTACCGGGCCCACCGGCCGTCTCCGACGCGGTGTCGTAGGTGGGTCGGGTTTGGTGACACCCCGGCTGGGCATCCGTCTAGACGCCAGCCCGAACGAGACGAGGGGGCGACGATGACCGAATCAGTACGCCGTGAAGCCAGCCCGGAGCAGCGGGTGACCGAGTGGGACGGCGACCACGCCCGCACCCACGAGGTCGACGGTGAGCTGCTCGGGGTGGACCCCGCCGAACTCGCCGACGAGGACCTGATCCGGGAGATGCAGAGCCTGCACCGGACCCGCCTGGACACCCTCCGGCACGCCACCGACTCGGCGCTCGCCAACCACCTGCGCCGCACCGCCGAGCTGGAGACCGAGTACCTGGCCCGGAACCCGGGCCGGGAGGTCGACCCGAGCCGGCTCCGGGACGCCTGATGAGCAACCACGCCGAGCGCGGCATGTCCGCGCCGCCCGAGGTGGTGTTCAACACCGCCACCGACCCGGACCGGTCGTCGGCCTGGCTGCCGGAGGAGCTGCGTCGCTCCGGCACGCACCAGGTGGAGGTGGTCGACGCCGAGGACATGCGGGCCCGCTGGACCTCCGAGTCCGCCGGCTGGTCGGCGGACATCGACGTGGAGCCGGCCGACGCCGGGGGCGCCCGGGTCCGGCTCGACCTGACCGGCACCGACCACGGCATGGCCGACGAGATCCTGTCCAACCTCGCCCGCGAGGTGTCCGACAACCTGAACGCCGGCTGATCCGGCCGCCACGATGAGAAGAGGAGGCCGGGTGACCGGGAGTGGCCTGAAGCAGAAGGTGGCGCGGCTGCGCCAGGCGTACGCGCCGCACGAGTACCGGCCGCTGGGCGGCTACCTGGCGGCCATGGGCACCTACGGCGCCGTCACCGCGTCGCTGGTCGGCCTGGTCCGGGCGACCGGCCGCCCGGTGCCGGAGCGGCCCGCGCCCGCGGACGTGGTGCTCCTCTCGATCGCGACCCACAAGCTGAGCCGGCTGCTCTCCAAGGACGCGATCACCAGCCCGCTGCGCGCGCCGTTCACCCGGTACGACCACCCGATCGGCAGCGGCGAGGTGATGGAACAGGTGCGCGACCAGGGCAGCCCGACCCGGCACGCCCTCGGCGAGCTGCTGAGCTGCCCGTTCTGCCTGGCGGTCTGGGTCGCCACGGGGCTCACCGGTGGGCTGGTGCTGGCGCCCCGGCTGACCCGGCTCGTCGCCACCGCGCTGACCGCGGTGGCCGCCTCCGACTTCCTCCAGATGGGATACGCGATGGCCCAGCAGGCGGCCGAGGGCGGGCACCGGGAGGAGTGACCGGACGACGGAGAAGGGGCCGGCGCGGGGGGGGGGGCCCCGCGGCGG
>NZ_JBEXGL010000024.1:0-6513 GCF_040607315.1 Micromonospora sp. NPDC005305
CCCGCCCGCCGGGCACCGCGAGGCCGACGGCGGCGACCGCCGCGAACAGCACCGTCGGCGCGACCGCCGGGCCCGCGTTCGGCCCGACCACGTACAGCGCGCCGGCGTAGAGCAGCACCGGCGGCAGGTAGCCGAGCAGCACCCGGCCGGCCCGCAGCGCCACCTCGGCGGCGGCCAGCCCGGCCAGCCAGGCCGCCACCACCGGAACCAGCACCGTGTCCGGGGCCGGCTCCACCGGGATCATCGCGGTGAGCAGCCGGGGGATGGCGTTGCGGGCGGCGTCGGCCGCCACGTCGCCGAGACCGCCGGGCAGCGCCGCGTGGGCGGCGGCCAGCCGCAGCGACAGCAGCGCCCAGCCGGCCAGGGCGGCCACCGACAGCGGCGCCACCAGCCAGGACGGCAGCCGCCGGGCGGCGACGCTCACCAGCACCGAGCCGACCGCCGCGCCGGCCGTCAGGCGGGTCAGCAGCGGGTCCGCGTAGACCCGGCCGAGCACCACACCGGCCAGGGCGATCATGGCAATCAGCGCCAGCGGCACCGGCACGGCACGCAGCACCCGCGCCACGGGACCGGGAGCGCCGCCGGCCGGCCCGGCCGGCGCGCCGACCGCCGGGCGCGGCGGCGTCACGGTCACCACCGGCGGATCCCGTCCCACTCGGCGGCGAACTCGGCGCCGTCCGCCGCGTCCACCACCACCAGGCCCGCCGCGCCGGCCGCCGTCGGGTCCGCCGCCCCGAACATCCCGACCACCACCGACGGGTACGCGCGGCGCAGCGCGCCGACCTGCCCCAGGTCGTCGCGGGCGCCCGGCCCGGTGAGGAAGACCAGCGTGTCCCCGAGCCGCTCCTGCCGCAGCCGGCTCAGCGCGGTACGCAGCACGTCCTCCCCGCCGTCGGCCAGCTCCGCCGCGGCGAGCCGGTCCAGCGGCCCGCGCGACAACTGCGGCTCGGCGCGTCCCACGCCGCGCGACGACCCGGAGCCGTCGGCAGCTCCGGCCGGCTCCTCGGCGGCGGGCGCGACCAGCAGCAGGCTCACCGGCAGGTCCTCCCGGGTCGCGGCGGCCACCACCGACGCCGCCGCCTCACACCCCGACTCGAACGACTCGGCCACCCCGGCGTCCCGGTCCGGGTGGGCGACCGCCCGGTTGTCCAGCACCACCACGAGCCGGGGCAGGCTGGTGTCCACGTTCTCCCGCACCATCAACTCGCCCACCTTGGCGCTGGTCCGCCAGTGCACCCGGCGCAGCTCGTCGCCGACCACGTACTCCCGCAGCGAGTCGAAGGTGATCGAGCCGTGCGGCACGCTGTCGGTGCGCCCGTCCAGGCTCCGCCCGGCGCCGGTCGGCACCGCCGACAGCGGATGGATGCGCGGGTGCACCCACACCGGCACCGGATCCCCGTACGCGCGGGCCAGCGCCACCAGCCCGAGCGGGTCGCGCCGGGTCACCCGCAACGGCCCCACCGGCACCACCCCCCGGCGGTGGGTCGGCACCGGGTAGCGCACCTCGGTGTCCCGCCCCGGACGCAGCCGCAGCAGCGGCACCGGCACCAGCCGGCCGCCGCACCGGTCCTCGGCCACCAGGTTCGCCGCCCGCAGCCGCCCGGTGTTGCGTACGGTCAGCACCATGGCCGCCGGCTCACCCCGCGCCACCCGGTCCGGGTCGGCCACGCGCTCGACCGCCAGCCGCGGGCGCCAGGCGGCCGTCACCAGGGCGTACCCGACCGCGACACCGGCCGCCACGCCGAGCACGGTCAGCTCCGGGTACGCGTACCGGAAGCCGACCCCCAGCAGCACGACGGCGGCGACGAGCAGCCCGACACCGCGGGTGGTGATCCCCACCGCTCAGCCGTGGACCGGGGCGGGCTGGCCCGACGGCAGTGGCACCGGCACCGAGGCGACCGCCTGGCGCAGCACGTCGGCCGGGGTCACCCCGCGCACCTGCGCGTCCGGGGTGAGCAGCAGCCGGTGCGCGAACACCGGCTCGACAAGCGTCTTCAGGTCCTCCGGCATGATCCAGCCCCGCCCGTCGATCAGCGCGTACGCGCACGCCGCCCGGGTCAGCGCGATCACGCCCCGGGGGCTGACCCCGACCCGCACCTGCGGGTGGGTGCGGGTCGCCGCGGCCAGCCGCACCGCGTACGCGTACAGCGGCTCGGCGATGTGCACCCGCCGGGCCATCTTCACCATCTCCCCGACCGTGGCCGTGTCGGTGACCGCCGTGAGCGAGTCGGGGGAGCGCAGGGTGGCACCCCGCAGCACCTCCACCTCGACCGCCTCGTCCGGGTAGCCGACGGAGAGCTTCACCAGGAACCGGTCGAGCTGCGCCTCGGGCAGCCGGTAGGTGCCGTCCATCTCCACCGGGTTCTGGGTGGCCACCACCAGGAACGGCTGCGGCACCGGGTGGCGTACGCCGTCCACCGTGACCGTGCGCTCCTCCATGACCTCCAGCAGCGCCGACTGGGTCTTCGGCGACGCCCGGTTGATCTCGTCGGCGATCACGATGTTGGCGAAGACCGGCCCCGGGTGGAACTCGAAGCCCCGGCTGGCCTGGTTGAAGATCGTCACACCGGACACGTCCGAGGGGAGCAGGTCCGGCGTGAACTGGATGCGCCGCCACTGGCCCTTCACGGTCGCCGCGACCGCCCGGGCCAGGGTGGTCTTGCCCACCCCGGGCACGTCCTCCAGCAGCACGTGCCCCTGGGCGAAGAGGGCGGTCAGCGCCAGCCGGACCACCTGCGGCTTGCCCAGCACGACCGCGTTGACGTTCTCGGCCAGCCGGGCGGCCAGGGCGGCGAAGCCCTGCACCTCCGGCTGGGTGAGCGGTTCGTGGGTGTTCACGTGCGGGGTGCTCCTCGGTGCGGCGCGGTCAGCAGGTGGGCAGGAGGTTGATGTTGTCGCCACCCTCCAGGTTCAGCCAGGCCCACGGGATGTAGTTCTTGCCCGAGTACTCGACCTGCACCCACCAGGTGCTCTGCTTCTGGTTGTTGTAGATCCAGGAGTCGACGTTCTCCCCCTGCTTCTTGCAGTAGGCCTTCAGCCGGGTGCCGGGCTTCGCCCAGCCGACCTGCTTGGCGTTGAGCTGCTCGGGCACCGAGAAGATCTCGTTGCCGTTGCGATCCCCGGGCACCTCCCGGTTGCAGTAGGTGCGCTGGTCGCCGTCCGGACCGTTGTTGCAGGTCGCGATCCCGTAGAGCGCGTCGGTGCTCTGCGCCCGGCTGCCGGTGCCCTTGCCCGCCGCGTTGCTGGCAGTCACCGTCACCGTGTACGCGGTGCCCGGCGTCAGGCCGCTCACCCGCAGGCTGGAGCAGCTCCCGCTGGCCGTCTTGCCGCCGGTGGCGGCCGTGCAGGTCGCCCGGCCACCGCCCGCGTCGACGGTGAACGTCACCGTCACCGAGGTGGCGTCGGCCGACGAGCCGGTCATCGTGACCCGGGGCGCGGCCACCGTGCGGGCCGTTCTGCTGGCCTCCGCGCCGGGGCCGGCCTCGTTGACCGCCTTCACCTTGACCGTGACGTTCTGCCCGTCGCCGAGGCCGCCGATCGTGGTCCGCACGTCGGTCACCTCGGTGGTCTTCCCGGCGGCCTCCACCACGTACTTCGTCACCGGGCGGCCGTTGTCCACCGCCGGCGCCCACTCCACGGCGATGGTGCCCGGCTGGTCGGCCACCGTGGACGCCTGCAGCTCGGTCGGCGCCTTCGGCACGGTGAACGGCACCACCGTGTTGCTCACCGGCGAGGCCTTCGACCCGGCGCCCTTGTCGCTCACCGCGATCACGGTGAAGGCGTACTGCGTGCCGTACTCCAGCTGACCGGCGGGGATGACCAGCTCGGTCTTGGGCGACTCGCCGGCCGGAGCGGTCGCGCCGGCCGAGCTGGCGGTCACCGCGTACTTCGTGACGGTGTTGCCCTGGCCGTTCGCCGCCGGCCACTTCAGCACCACCGTGCCGTCCGGCCGGGCCTCGGCCGTCACACTGGCCGGCGGGTCCGGCACGGCGGCGGTCGGCGTGACCGGGTTGCTCCTCCGGGCCGGCCCGTCGCCCTTGGCGTTCACCGCGTGGACCGAGAACGTGTACGTCTCGCCGTTGGTCAGCCCGGTGATCTCCAGGGCACGCTGGTTCGCGCCCACCTCGTGGCGCTGGCCGGCGCCCTCCACCACGTACCTGGTGATCTCAGCGCCGTTGGACGCGGCCGCCTGCCAGCTCACCCGCGCCGACGCGTTCCCCGCGGCGGCGGTCACCGCGCGCGGCGCACCCGGCTTGCCCACCTTCGGCTTCTTCGGCGGGGGCGGCGGCGGGGGAGCCGGCGGCGGGTCACCGCCGAGCACGTCGTTGGCGTACTTGTTGACCTCGCGCACCTGGTTCCGGTCGTCCACCACCTGCGCGGTGGACGAGTTCGGCGGGTTGATGAAGAGGTGGTTCTCGCGGACCTCCAGCTCCATCGGCCCGGGCCGCCCGGACCCCTTGATGGTGTCGACGAGCTGCCCGTTCGCGTCGAAGGAGTAGACCGTGCCGGTGGTCTCGTCGGCGCAGTAGAACCGCCCCGCCCAGGCCACCGCCGGGCTCAGCTCCCCACCCGCGCCGGGCACCGTGAACCGCTGCACCTCGGCGGCGTCGCGGACCACGTGCACCTTCCGCTCACCGCTCACCGTGACCGGCACCTGCGGGCCGGTGGTGCGCGTCGGCAGGCTGCCCGGGGCGGTCATCGTCAGGTTGGCCCGCTGCGTCTGCCCGGCCCGCACGGTGACCAGCGAGGCGGAGGTGCGGTCGAGCACCGCCACCCCCTCGTCCAGCGTGGACACGACCAGCTCGTGGGCCGGCTCCGCCACCTCGTACGTCTCGACGCGCTTCGGGCTGAGCCCGGCGGGCGGCGCGGCGCCCGGGGTGGCTGGCAGCTCGGCGGCCGTGACCGCGGAGACGGTGCCCTCGCTCGGCACCGCGATCCACAGCTTGCCGGCACCGTCGAACGCCCCGCCCGTGATGCCCGGCGGGTAACGCACCGGCTCGCCCACCGGCGTCAGCGACCGCGGGTCGAGCTGCCGGACGATGCCCTGCACCGCGTCGACGACGAACGCCGCGTCCTCGTGCAGGGCGACGCTCACCCCGAGGCCCGGCGCGGTCGGCGTGGTCGCGGTGATCTGGAGGGTGGCCAGGTCCAGCGAGCTGACCTGACCGGTGTTCAGATCGCGCAGGATCAGCAGCCGGTCGGTCTGGGCGACCTGCATCTGGTGCCGGCGCCCGCCGGGCACCTCCATCCGGGTGTCCACCCGCGCGGTCACCCCGTTGACCCGGGCCAGCTCGCTGCGGCTGGTGCTCCACAACCAGGAGGCGGCGTCGTAGTTGGCCACCGCGTTGTCGGCGGCGCCCAGGCCGAGCACGGTCAACCCCATGGCGGCCAGCAGCGCGGCCACGGTGCCGATGGTCACCAGCCCGCCCCGCATCCGGGACCGGGGGCGGGGCGTCTCCGGCCCGGTGCTCGTGACGCTCTCGATGGTGGTCACTGGCGGCTGCCTTCCCGCGTCGGTGGGGGAGGGCGGCACGCGCGGTCGACCCTCCCCAGAGCCGGGAGCCATCATAGGGGCCGGCCGGGACCGGTGAAACCCGCACCGTCCTCCTGTGGACACCGAGCGTGTCGTCAGGGCCGCTAATTCGGCGTCGTGCCACCCTCCCGGTCGGTGCAGACCTGACCCGAGGTGGCGTAGGTGTCCGTCGAGTAGACGGCCAGCACCGTGAAGCAGTAGTCCAGCTTCGGACTCAGCCCGTTCACCGTGTAGCGGGTCTGCCCGGCGTCCACCGTGGCCATCACCCCCAACTTCTGCCCGGCCCGCCCGCCGGCCACCACGAACGGCACACCGCCGCCCGTCGGATCCGTCCAGGTGACGGTGATCGTGGTGGTGTCGTCCTGCAACCGCAGCTCACCCGGCGGCGGACCGCTCACCTTCGGCTTCGCCGTCGGCGCCGGCGCGGGAGGTGGCGCCGGGTCACGGTTGAGCAGCACGGCGCCCACGCCCACGGCGGCCGCCACCACGACCACCACGATGCCCGCCACCAGGGCCACCACGGTCCGGTTGCGGCCGCGCGCCTCCGGTTCCTCCGCCACCGGGTACGCGGCCGGCTGGTGGAACGCCGGCGGCACCGCCGGCCAGGCGCCCTGGCTCGGGTACGGCTCCGGGGCCGGCTGTTGCGACTCGGGGAAGTCCAGCAACCCGTCGTAGACCGGCAGCGGTCGCGGCGTGTCCTCCCCGCTCTCCGGTGCGGGGTCCGGGTCCGGGTTCACCGTGTCGGGCTCGTCCACGACGGGCTCGGGACGGGGATCGCCCGGCCGGTCGAGGGCCTGCGGCGGCGCGGCGCTGCTCCACGGCGGCGCGGTCATCCCCCACGGCGGCACGGGCGAGGCGCTGACCGGCGCCGCGGCGGGCGGCCCGCTCACCGGCGGCGGGTACCCGGGCGGGCCACTGACCGGGTATCCGGCCGCTGGCACTGTCCCGGACGGTGGGCCGCTGGCCGGCGGTGCGCTGAA
>NZ_JBEXGL010000024.1:6609-86858 GCF_040607315.1 Micromonospora sp. NPDC005305
CGAAGGGTGGGCCGCTGGCGGGTGGTGCGCTGAAGGGTGGGCCGCTGGCGGGTGGTGCGCTGAAGGGTGGGCCGCTGGCGGGTGGTGCGCTGAAGGGTGGGCCGCTGGCGGGTGGTGCGCTGAAGGGTGCGCTGGCAGGTGGTGGGCTGAACGGCGGGTTGCTGCCCGGCGGGGTGGCGAAGGGCGTGCCCGTGCCCGGTACGGCGCCGGCCGGGGGAGCGCTGACCGGCGAGGGCGGAGGCGGCACGGCGCTTCCCTGCGGAGGCGACGCGGGACCATCGACGGCCGGCGGAAGGGGCGCCCCGCTGATGGGTGGGCCGCTGACGGGCTGCGGGAGGACGGGCGCGCCGCTGACCGGCGGACCGCTCACCGGGGGCGCACTCACCGGGTCCACGCTCGCCGGGGGCGCACTCACCGGCTCCACGCTCGCCGGGGGCGCGCTGACGGGCGGGCTGCTCACCGGAGCGGCCGCGCCCGGCGGCGAGGCGGCGATCCGCTCGGCCTCCTCCCGGAGCAGGGGGGCGATCTGCTGCACCTGGATGGTCGGCTTGTCCCACCCCGGCGCCGGGGCAGCTGGGGTGTCGCCCCCGCCGGGCTCGCCGCCCGCGGCCGGCTGGCCGGGCGTCCGATGTGGCGGGACGACCGTCGCCGGTGTGGCCGCCGGCGGGGTCGAGATGGGTGCCGCGGCCGGCGCGGTGGGCACCGGCGGGGCGGAAACCGAAATGGGTGGGGACGGAGGTAGCACACGGGACGCGGGCGGGGCGGACGTCGGAGCCGGCATCAGCGGAGCCGGCGGGACCGACCCGGCGGGCGGAACCGACGGTCCGGGCACGCCGGAGACCGGTGCGGCCGGCACAGCGGGCGCGGGCGGCGTCGAGACCGGTCGGGCCGGCAGCGGAATGACCGGTGCCGGCGGCAACGGGATCGGCGCCGCGGCAGCCTGCGGTGCGGCAGGGACCGGCATCGGCGAGGGCGGTACCGGCGCAGGCGCGACCGGGGGCACCGCGCCGTACGGGGGCGCCGACGGCATCCCGGGCGGCGCCGGGCGCGCCGCGGGCGGCGGGGTCTGCGTGGGCGGTGCCGAAACGTGCGGGGCGGGTGGTGTCGAACCGGGGGCGTGCGGCGTGAGGTGCGGCGCAGGTGGCACCGGCGCCGGCCCCGGCGGGGCGGCGACCGGGGGGCGTGGCGCGACCGGCGTGACCCCCGGTGCCGGCGGCACCGCAGCGACCGGCGGTGACGGGACGGCTGGGGCCGTGCCGGAGACGGGCGGTGCGGTGAACCGGGTCGTCGCCTCCGTGGAGGCCGCCCAGCCACTCGGCGCGCTGCCGGCGGGTGCGCCGGGCCCCGAGGTCGGGGTCGGGGGAGCGGACATGGGCGGGGGGATGATCGGAGGCGGCGGCAGCGGGGCCGAGGCCGGAGCGGCGCTGGTCGGCGCCGGCGGAACGGGCGGGGGCGGCGGCAGGTGCGCCGCCGGGCCGGAGGTGGGCGGCGCCCAGGCGGCCGGTCGGGCCGGCGCCGCCGGTGGTGCCCATTCGGCGCCGGGCACCGGCGGGACGGGAGCGGGCGCCGCGGGTGCGCCGGGCCGGGGCGGGGCGGGCTGCGGCGGGTACGGCTGCGGCACGGCGGGCAGCGACATGGTCGGCCCGGACAGCGCCCCCGGGTCGGGTTGCGGGCCGGCAGCGGCGGCCGAGCCGCCGGGAGGTGGGCCGGGCGGGAAGGGAGCGGCGGCGGAGCCGCCGAGGTACTGGTGGGCTGCGCGTACCGCGGGGTGGTCCGGACCGAGCACGGCGGGCCCTGCGGTGGCCACGCGGGTGTAGTTGCGGCGGGCCTCGTGCCGGTTGCCGAGTTCCTCCGCCACGCCGGCGAGGTCGAAGCTCAGCGCGAGCATCAGCGGGTCGGCGTCGCCGCGGCGACGCTCGCCGGCCGCGTACGCCTCTTCCAGCACCCGTCGGGCGGCGGCCGGATCGTCGGCCTCGCGATGCAGGCGAGCCAGCAGGTGGCCGGTGGCCAGTACGTCGGGGTGGTCCTCCCCGTACGCCGGTCGGGCCGCCGCGATCGCGTCGGCGAGCAGGCGGCGGGCGGTCGCCAGGTCACCCGCAGAGCGCAGCGCGAGGGCCTGGTGTTGAGCGGCGGTCAGGGGGGAGGGGTGGGACACGGGAGCAATGCTGCCCGGAATCGCCGGGTCCTCGCTACCCGGGCCCCGGGATCCGGTACGCGGCAGCGGTGCCCGCGGCCGCGCCAGTGCCTTGAGCTGGGGAAACTCCGCGGGGTGGCGGCGATGTGCATGATCCACCCGGGCCGTGTACAGTAATGCCCCGTGCGGCCCGCCGGGTCGGCCGAACCGGTGCGAAGATCACCTTGGCCGACAGGGTAGGCTGGACGAGCAGGTCCGGGTGGCGGAATGGCAGACGCGCTAGCTTGAGGTGCTAGTGCCCGTATAGGGCGTGGGGGTTCAAGTCCCCCCTCGGACACAAACCATTACCCCACGGTGCGCGCTTAGATCCACTGAAGCGCGCACCGTTTGCGTTTCAGCCTCGTAAGTGAGTCGCAGGCCGAGTTGCCGGTAGACCTCGGCCTTGTCGGCGGAGTCGGCGTCGCGAAGCACGCCGGCGATGTCGCCGAGCGCTCGCACGAGGTTCGAGATCTCCGTTCGGCTCATCCGGCGCGGGCCGGTGCCCGACTGCGTGTGAAGATCAGCTTCGGCTCGAGCGCATTCGGCCTGGGTCTGGGTGATCCAGCCGGTGACCACCGTGGGGTCTGCACCGGCGTCGAGGGCGGCGCGGTACCGCTCCAGCTTGGTGTCGCAATCCGTGATGATCGCCTGGGCTGCCGTGGCAAGCGCGGGTGGATGCTCCAAGGGCTGGGCGTCGGTCATCGCGGTGATCGTCTGTTGGAGCCGGTGGGGTGTGAAGGCGGAGGCCAGCCAGGTGTCGAGCGGGTTGGTGAGGGCGTCCTCGCGCAGGTACACGTTGCTTGGATGTTCGACCTGGTTGGCGAGGGCGTACTCCTGGGGGAAGCGGCAGCGGTAGTAGGCGGCCCCGTGGTTGTACTGGCCCTGCATGCGCCGGTCGCAGGCGGCGCAGTAGATCAGGCCGCGGAAGACGTACGGGTTGCGGGTGCGCTGCTTGATGGCATGAAGGAGCGGGGCCTCGCTCCTCGTGGGTCCCGGGCGGGATGCTCGGGGTGCTCACGTCTCACGACGAAGGAGGCCCCTGATGCAGGCAGAGTACGACGGCCGGCAGATTGTTGGTGTCGATCTGCACCGGCGCAGGTCGGTGATCGTGCGGATGAGCGAGGCAGGCGAGAAGCTCGAGACAGTGCGGATCGACAACGACCCGGTCGCGCTGGGGTTGGAGATCGCCAAGGCCGGCCCCGATCCGGAGGTGGTCCTGGAGGCCACCTTTGGCTGGTACTGGGCGGTGGATGTGCTGGCCGCGGCCGGTGCCCGGGTGCATTTGGCGCATCCGTTGGGGGTGAAGGGGGTTCGCCTACCGGCGGGTGAAGAACGACGCGCGTGACGCCGCGGACCTGGCGGATCTGTTGCGCATGGGCAGGTTGCCGGAGGCGTATGTGGCGCCGCCGGCGGTGCGGGAGTTGCGGGAGCTGGTGCGGTATCGGGCCAAGCTGGTGGCCTGGCGCAGCGGCCTGAAGGCGTCGGTGCACGCGGTGCTGGCCAAGCAGGGCGTGCACATCCCTGTCTCGGATCTGTTCGGCGTTGGTGGGCGGGAACTACTCGCCCGGGCACCGCTGGATGGCGCCTTCCGGGGGCGGGTGTCCTCGCTGTGCCGGCTGATCGACGCAGTCGGTTTCGAGGTCGACGCCCTCGCGGGGCCGATCCGGGCCAGACTCGCGGGGCACCGGGGTTACACCGCGATCCAGGCCATCCCCGGTGTCGGACCGGTCCTGGCGGCGGTGTTCGTCGCCGAGATCGGCGAAGTCGACAGGTTCCCCGGCCCGGCGCAGCTGACCTCGTGGGCTGGGCTGACCCCGCGGCACCGCGAGTCCGACCTTGTCGTGCACCGGGGCCGGATCACCAAGCAGGGCTCGACCCTGGTGCGGTGGGCCGCGGTCGAGGCCGCCCACAGCGTTCCGCACCGCGCTGGATGGCTGGTCTCCCGACGGGCGGCCATCGCCGAGCGCCGTGGACGCAACATCGCCACCGTCGCGGTGGCCCGCAAGCTGCTCGCCCTCGTCTATTACGGCCTGCGCGACGGGCATTTCCGTGCCCTCGCCCCGGCCCGGGCGGCGGCGTGAGCAGGTTCGGACGTGACCGGACGCGTGGTCGTGCCACGTCTGGCCCCCGTCGGCCGACGGCGAGGCCGCCCGCTTGATTGACCCCGTCCGGTCACGGTCGCACACCACCATGCCCCCCAACCCAGGCGGGGCGAATGGATGACCGGCAGCCGAACCCGGCCTGCCCCACCGACAGCAGTCGGAACCTGGCGACGCGACCACACCCACAACACCGACTTCCGGCATCACCACGATGGCGCCCACGGCACCGGCGTCAAGGCCAAGCCCTATCGGGTGGGCCTGCGGCCCAGCCCTGACCCCGGCACCGCGCAGACGCCTGCCCGAAGCCGTCCCGGAAGACGGGCAAAACAAGTGTCAACGGTTCAAAACCCCACCCTTGACCGGCCCCGCTCCTTCATGGATGACGTGGCGGGCCGGGCGGCGGCCCGCTCCCAGGAGGGCGGGTCGACGGCAGAGGGGATGACACGTGCAGAGTCGAGCTTAGTTCGAATCGAGCGCTAAATCAGTTATCGGTGAGCACAATGCTTACCGTCCACGTAACGCGCCTTCACTCGTTCTTTCAATCAACAGGTTGAGGAAGAAGAGATGCGGATCGCGTAGCGGTGGCCACGACGGCGGGCGAAGTCGTCCACGCCCAGCACCGTCGGCGTCACCGACGACGGATCGGCATCGCCGAATCATCCGGATCAACGTCATCCGAGACACCGCCAACCGCTGCGCCAACCGACTGCCCGGTCGACCACCCAACGCCACCGCGACCGCTTCCAGGTCGCCCGCCGCCAAGACGGTGTGACGGGCATGCCGACGAGTCAGACCGGGCACCTGCTCGACGAACGTTTGCCGCGGGCATCCGGCGTTCGCGCAGGTGAACCGGCCGACCGTCAACGCGACCAGCACCCCGTGACCACCCAATTTGACATCGGCCAGCCGCTGCACATAGCGACTATGCACAGTGGTCGACCAGGTGCCGCAGGCATTACACCCTGCCCGCACCGTCTGTGTCGCCGCATCGATCCTGACCCCGACGCCCCGGACCACCACCGCTTCCAACCGCTGACCCATCAGGTGCGGCAGCAACGCCGGAGTTACCTCCATCCCGGCACCCAACCCCAACTACCGACGAGCGCGACTCACAAAATGTGTGCCAGAGCCAGTTTTCGGGCGCCGTTGACACTCCTCGGGCTTTCGCCCGTACAATTCCCCCGCGCTCATGGCCCCATCCTGGCATTCGCCCAGAATTCCGAGAATGGCCCCGGGCGCCCTGCCGGCAGTTGCCCCCGGTTCGCAGTGGCGGATCGGTAGTGGTGGATGGCCTTGGCGCGGCTGCCGAGAGCGCCGGATAGCAACCGTACTGGCAGGGGCGTAGCTGCCCCGTCCGCGCCGTGTCATGACAAGGAGCTGGGAGGTGCGGGTTTGCCGTAGTCGTACGAGCGAGCTAATATTTGTACGTGCGTACAACACCATCGTCGAAGCCCTCCATTGGCGGTCTTGCCCGGCGAGCCCAGTTGGTCGGGTGCGCCGTTGACGCCTTGGTCGAGCAGGGATTCGCAGGAGCGTCGATCGCCGAGGTCGCCCGCCGCGCCGGGGTCAGCAAGGGGGTGGTGACCTATCACTTTCCAAGCAAGAAGGATCTGCTGGATGAGGTGGTGGCCTCGCTCTACCGCGACGCCGGGGAGCAGATCTCCACAGCGGTCGGCGACAGCCACTCGGTCATCGGCGAGCTCACTGCATACATCCGGAGCAACCTGGCCTTCGTCGCCGAGAACCCGAGACACGTGCGCGCGGTCATGGAGGTAGCGGCCAACACGCGCCCCCCAAAGGGGGTCCCGGGAGGCGAGGATCCCCTGGCCGCTCACCTGCGGGAATTGATTGAGCGAGGGCAGGCGGCGGGTGAGCTCGCGGGGGTAGACGCAGGAGTCGTAGCCGTGACGATCCGCGCCTCGATCGACGCCGCAGCGGCCCGCGCCGCCTGCGACCCGACAGCTGATCCACGAAGCCACGCCGAGCACTTGATCACCATCGCCCGACGCGCCCTGCAGACCGAGGAGTCCCGATGAAGACAACGCGAAGCGGTCGGGCCGCATTCACCGGCTTCCTTCTCCTCGACCTCGTGGTGCCGCTCGCGTCCTACTACGTCCTCCGCACTCTAGGGGCAGCCATCTGGACCGCCCTCCTCGCCGGGGCCGCGTTGCCAATGCTCCGCCTGGGCGCCAGCCTGCTCCGTCAACGACGCGTCTCCCGGACCAGCCTGTTCTCGCTTGCGCTCATCACCGTCGGGACCGCAGTCGGCCTCATGACCGCCGATGCGCGGCTGCTGATGGCCCGCGAAAGCTACCTGACAGGCGTCGTGGGTGGCTGGTTCCTGCTGTCCCTGCTCTGGCCACGGCCGCTCGTCTTCACGGGAACCGTCGGCTTCATGCCTCAGCCGGCGGCCGAGGCGTGGCACCGATCCTGGGAGATCAGCGAGACCTTCCGTGGGGCCATGCGGGGCATGACCTGGGGCTTCGGACTGGCCTTCCTCGTTGACGCCGCGGCCCGCGTGGTGATGAGCTACACGCTGCCCCTGGACCTCGTCCCGGTGGCCTCCGTCGTGCTCCTCGCCATCATGCTGACCATCGTCGTTCAGATGGGCAAGGCATGGGGACGGTCGCGCATGCGTCACCTCACGGAAGCGCCGCGCTGACCGTGCGTCGACCATCGCAAGGAATCCTTCACCGCGAGGCCGGGGACCGCCGACCGTCACGAGCTGGCTCGCGGCGCCCCCCAAGGCGGCCAGGCCCTCGACGTGTGTTTGTGTACCGTATGGGTCATCGCGCTGTGTCGCCGTCGCACCCGCCTACCCGAGGCCCGTGGTCGTACCTGGCCTGGCTGATCTCTCGGCAGCGCGGCCGGCTGACGCTGGGAGCGGCGCTCGGCACCGCCTGGATGGTCGGGCTGGCCTAGCCTCCGTACGTGCTGTCCCGGGCGGTCGACAGCCTGGCGGACGGCGATCGGGACACGGTGCTGTGCTGGACGGCGGTCCTGGTCGTGGTCGGTGGCGTCTTGGCAGGCCTGAGCATCTCGCGGCACCGCACGATGACACGGGTGCGTATGGACGCGGCGTTCCGGACGGTTTCGGTGGTGAACGCGCACGCCGTCCGTCTGGGTGCCACGTTGGAGCGGCGCGCCCGCACCGGCGAGGTCGTGGCCATCGGAGGAGGGGACGCGTGGACGATCGGGCGAAGCCTCACCGCGACCGGGCCGGGGGTCGGCGTGGTGTTGGCGTACATAGTGATCGCGGCGCTGCTGCTGCGGATCTCGGTGCCGCTGGCGGTGGTGGTGCTGGCGGGAGTACCGGTCCTGGCGCTGATCGTGGGTCCGGCGACGAGAAGGCTGCGCAAGGTTGGGACGCCGTACGGGACTGTACAAATAACGGCTGATCGACCGATCAAGGGAGAGACGCCAGATGACGACCGAGACCACCGTGGGACAGTCGGCCGCCGAGCCGGCCGGTGCGGTCACGGATGAGCAGTTGATCGCGATGCTGGTCGATCGGGCTCGTGGCGATGGGCTGCAGCTCACCGGCGAGGGCGGGCTGCTGCAGCAGCTCACGAAGCGGGTCCTGGAGTCCGCGCTGGACGGGGAGATCACCGACCACGTCGGCTACGACAGGCACGACCCGGCGGGTCGGGGTAGCGGGAACACTCGTAACGGCAGCCGGACCAAGACGGTGCTCACCGACGTCGTGCCGGTCGAGGTCCGGGTCCCACGCGACGCCGCCGGGACGTTCGAGCCGCAGATCGTGCGCAAGCGGCAGCGGCGCCTGTCTGGGGTCGACGACATGGTGCTGTCGTTGTCGGCGAAGGGCCTGACCCACGGTGAGATCAGCGCCCTGTTGAGGGCGTGGGCGACGGCGTTGATCTCTTCGGCGCTCCATCTGGATAGGTCGGTGCCTTTCGGGAAGTACTGCCGCAGCAGGCCGTTGGTGTTCTCGTTGGTGCCGCGTTGCCAGGGGCTGTGGGGGTCGGCGAAGAACACCGGGACGCCGGTCTCGACCGTGAAGCGTGCGTGCGCCGACAACTCCTTGCCGCGGTCCCACGTCAGCGACCGGCGCAGCTGCTCAGGCAGTTTTATGATCGTCTCGGCGAGGGCTTTGCTCATCGTGATCGCCCCGTAGCCGGCGAGAGCAGGACCGTTCTTCGTCCGCGGGATCACACCCCAGCCGGCCTCACGAGGCAGGTGGACCAGCATCGTGAACCTCGTCGTCCGTTCGACCAGTGTCCCGATCGCGGATCGCTGCAACCCGATGATCAGATCCCCTTCCCAGTGCCCCGGGACGGCACGGTCCGCGACCTCAGCGGGACGTTCACTGATCAGCGTGTCGCTCGTGACGTGCGCCCACGCGCGTTGCCTCGCGCGGGCGCGGGGAACACGAAGCGCGCGACCGGTCCGCAAGCAGGTGACGAGTTCGCGCTTGAGGGCGCCACGGCTCTGGACATAGAGCGCCTGGTAGATCGCCTCATGGCTGATGCGCATGGACTCATCCTCCGGGAACTCGGCCCTGAGCCTGCGGGAGATCTGCTCCGGGCTCCACCCGGTAGTCCATGCCCGATCGGCCCGGTGGGGCTTGTTGCGGCCCTTCCACTGCGGGCCCTGCGGGCCGGCGACCAGCCGGCCATCCGCGGTCCGGATCGCACCCGCAAGCCGCTGCTGGACGTACGGCCGCAGCCGCTCATTGGCCAGCAGCTTCGCGGTCTTCGGCCGGCGGGCCCGACGCTCCGCATGCCACTGCGCGATCGAAGCCTTGTAGTCCAACCGGTACGTCCTGGTCGAGGCGTTGCGCCGCAACTCCCGCGAGATCGTTGACGGGTCCCGGCCGAGCCGGCGCGCGATCTCCCGAACGCCCATGCCTTGCGCCCGCGACAGAGCGATGTCCTCTCGTTCGCTGAGCGACAGATAGCGGCCCGACACCGTCGGCGGCAACGCAGGATTCACGCCGCCAGCGTGCCGGAACCACCGGAACCCAACCGGCGACGACACACCCGCCACCGCGGCCGCATCCTCGGTCATCACACCTGACCGGATCGCAGCCCAGAACTTGACCCTGTCCTCACGCCACGCCACCGTCGGCCGCCCCGGCGAAGGAATCTGCCCCCGATACTCCCGAACCCGCTTCTGCCCCGGGCCATAAGCCATCGCTCCACCTCTCCGCTAGGTGTTGCGACGACCGGTTGAATCCGCCAATTACACGTCCTTCCGCTTCGCGGAACGCTTACAGGACAACGGAATCCTGCCCTCGATGGGCTCCGTCGGCGAAAGCTACGACAACGCCCTGATGGAGAATTTCTGGTCGACGCTGAAGATCGAACTCGTCTACCGCACGTCCTGGCGGACCCGCGACGTGGCCGAGGATGCGATCTTCGCCTACATCGATGGCTGGTACAACACCCGCCGAATCCAGAAGGAACTGGGCTACGCGCCGGCCCCCGTCGCGAGCGCGCCGCAGGCGGCGACCGGCGCCATCGAAGTCAGCCCCTTCGTCCCGTACGCCCCGACGCCGCTCGGCGACCAGAGCGACCTCGACCTGCTCGCCACCGACCAGCGGGTACGCGGGCTCGTCCGGGAGGCGCTGCGGGAGATCATCGCGGCCGAGGGACCGGTCGAACAGCACCGGCTCGCCCGCCTGGCCCTGGCCCGGTTCGGCTTCTTGCGGACCCGGGAGGACCGGCGCCTCGCCGTGCTCGCGCTCGTCGACGCCCGCCGGCTGTACGGCCATCCAACCGTGGGACGGTACGCCTGGCCCGAAGGGACGGATCCGCAGACCTACCGCGCGTACCAGGTCACCCAGGCGAGCAACGACCGGCCGTTCGAGGACGTGCCACCCGAGGAGATCGCCAACGCCTTCGTTGACGTTCTGCAGAGCGTGCCAAGCATGGACGAGGAGCGCTTGCTGCGCGCGGGGCTGGAGCGCCTCGGCTACCGGCGGCGCACCGACAAGGTCGACAAGCTACTCCGGTACGGCCTGCACGTCGCGGTGACCAGCGGCCGAGCCGGGTTCGACCAAGACGGACGTCTGACCCAGGGGTCGGCATGAGTCACCGACGTGACCGTGCCTGGGCGAAGCCCTCGCCGGCTACGTCGGCCGACTTCTCGCTGTCTCATGGTGCACCGCGCTCGTCCAGCCGAAGACCGATCAGCTCGCCGACGCGGAGCCGTCGTTACGGCCGCTGACCGCGGAAGCCCGCGATGACATAAGCGATGGGTCGCGATCATGCCCCGCGCTCGATCGCCTCTGAGCGGCAGGGAATGCACCTGCCGGCAGGTTGGCCGATGTGCCCCGGACGCGAGCAGCGGCGGCCGCCGCCGGTCATCGGCGGCGCCGCGCCGCCACGCTCGGCGCAACCCGGAGAGCGGGTCTGCCTCCTTTGCGGAGCGAACCGGTCGCGAACCGGTGCCCGCCTGTCTTTCATCGATTGGTCTTCAAAGCTTAGGGTGACACCCTGTCTGTCACCCCCGCTGGCCGAATCTGTCACCCCTCCCTGCTGCTTTGTCACCCCAGAGGCGGTTCCCGTCAGCCCGTCTCCGGTGACCAGGCGGTAGACGCGGGTGGCGATCCCGGCGGCCTTGGACACGGCCAGGCGACCGAGCTGCACCAGCTTGGTGAGGCATCGCTGCACCGTCCGCTCCGAGCAGCCGGCGTAGTTGGCGATGGTGGCGACGGAAGGCCAAGCCTTACCTTCGTGGTTGGCGTGCGCAGCGATGGCGATAGCCACGGCCCGCTCGTTCTTCCCTAGGTCTTTCGTCGCGAGAAGAGCGACTTTAACGGTAAGACTCACTGGACTCGGACCTCCTACGTCCGTCGGGGCCACGGGCAGGTGTTCTGCAACAACGCGGCCGAGCTTCATCTGACATCCCGCGCCGTACCGGCGAGGGGTCTAGTGATCCACGCTCACCTATCGCTGAAGGTCAAGTCGCCGAGGAGACGCGGGCAGCCCAACCGGCACCGGCGCGGCACGCCGCTGGTGTGGCTGGCGGTGCTGTTCGCCGTGGCGATCGTGGCGTTCGGCCGCTGGCGCGGGCTGGCCGCGCTCGGCGGCCTGGTGGCGAGCTTCGCCATCCTGCTCGGGTTCGTGCTGCCCGGGATCGGCGCGGGCCAGCCGCCGCTGCTGGTGGCGATCGTCGGCGCCGCGCTGATCATGTTCGTGGTGCTCTACCTGACCCACGGGATCACCGCGCAGACCTCGGTGGCCGTGCTCGGCACGCTCGGCAGCCTGGTGCTGACCGGGGTGCTCGGCACCCTGGTCACGGCCGCCACCCATCTCACCGGCTTCGGCAGCGAGGACGCGACCACCCTGTCGATGTTCCAGGGCGACGTCGACCTGCACGGCCTGCTGCTGGCCGGCATCGTCATCGGCTCGCTGGCCGTGCTGGACGACGTCACCGTCACCCAGGCCGCCACGGTCACCGAGCTGGCCCACGCCAACCCGGCGCTCTCCCGACGCCAGCTCTACCGGGCCGCCACCCGGGTGGGCCGGGCGCACATCGCCTCCACGGTCAACACCATCGTGCTGGCGTACGCGGGCGCCTCGCTGCCGCTGCTGCTCCTGCTCGTCGCCGACTCCCGGCCGGTGAGCCAGATCCTCACGAGCGAGTTCCTGGCCCAGGAGATCGTCCGCAGCGCGGTGGCCACGCTCGGCCTGATCGCCGCCGTACCGCTGACCACCGGACTGGCCGCGGTGGTCACCACCGCCGGACGACGGGCGGCACGCGACACCACGCGGGCCGGCACGAGAGTGCCCGCATCCGCCACCGCAGCCGGCTCAGCTGGCCGCCGGCCGGTCATCGACCGAGACCTGGCCCTTGAGGCGCTGAGCGCCGGGCGCGCCGGCGATGGACCACCGGGTCGGGCGGCAGGAAGCAGCTGGGAGGACCTCGATCGCGGCGCGGACCGCGCATGGTGACGCTGGTGCGGGGCGTTCGGGGTAAGCAGGCGCTCGCAAGCTGACTGCACCGGTGTCCAGCAACGGCTTCGGGATAAGCCTCGGAACGGGGATCCTGATCACGCCGTTGGTGCCTTCGGGGCCGGCGTTGGTGATACCGGTATCAACCGGCCAACGGCTGTGGTCAAAGCACTAACTTGACCCTTGACCTGCTGGGCGGTGGCATCGACCCGGCTGGTCATTGGGACAGCCCTTGATCGATCATCCCTCTTGTCTAGGGAAGAAGATCGCAAACCAAGGGCTGTCTGGTGATCAGTGTGCACGTGACGTGATCGACCTCCACGGCGCGCTCGACCAGCAGCTCCTCCACGTCTCGATAGGACAGATTGAACCGCAGATGCCGGCGCACCGCGACCATGATCACCTCGGGCGGAAACCGGAACCCGGCGAACGCCGACTTCGGAGACAGCATCGGGTGTGCGCGAGCCACTTCACCGGTATCCGTCCAAATCCCGCGCACCGCGTGGCTGTCGTTGATGGCGACGCTGGTCACCCCCGTATGATGGTCGGCTGTCCGCGGTCGTGCTCTTCGAATGCGGCGAAGGCGAGCAGGTCGGCCACCTCGTCGACATGCTCGTGGAGCCGGCTGGTCGCGACGCGGAGGAAAGGCTTGTGCGGGCCGGAAAAACAGCGGCCTCCCGGAACGACGGCCACGCCGTGCGCGGCGAGTGTGACCAGTGCGGATCGTTCATCCTCGACGGGCATCCACAGGCTCAATCCTTCGGTGCCGCCCGTGCGTACGCCGCGGGTGGCCAGCGCCGCGGCGAGCGTTCGCCGCCGGGCTCGGTACATCTCGCCGGCCTCGGTGACAAGCGCGCTGGTGTGCGGGTCGGTGAGCAGGTGGGCGAGGCAGTTCTGCAGGATGCGGCTGGTCCACCCGCTGCCGAACGTCCGATAGACGCGCGCCCGCTCGATCAGTGCCGCCGCGCCACCGAGGACAGCGAGGCGCAGGTCGGGGCCGTGTGACTTCGAGTACGAGCGGAGGAAGACCACCCGATCGGGAAGGACCGTGCCGAGCGTCTGCACCGGCCCGGGGGCGAGGTCGGCCAGGCCGTCGTCCTCGATCACAAGGGTTTCCGAGCCGCGTAGTGCGGCAGCGAGTTCCGCGCTACGTGCCGGGTCGACGCTGTGCCCGGTCGGGGAGTGGGCGTGCGGTTGGTAGATGAAGAGCACCGGCTTACGGCGTACCGCGTCGGCCAGGGCGTCCGGCCGGGGACCGCGCTCGTCGCAGGGGACCGGGATCACCTCGGCGCCGACCGCGTCGAGGATGTCGAGCAGTCGTGGCGCGGTGGGATCCTCGACCGCCACCATGTCGCCGGTGACGACCAGGGCCTGGCAGAGCAGCAGCAGACCGTCGAAGCCGCCGTTGACGGCCAGCAGGCCCGCGGGCGGAAACGGCCACGTGGGGCGGACCGCGTCGGCGAGGCGTTCGGTGATCGGCACCCGGTGGTATTCGTTCAGCTCCCCGACACGCAGCGCCGCGGAGAGCGCGGCGTCCAGCGGCGGTAGCAGCGCGGTGTCCGGTACGGCGAGGCGGAGATCATGCAGGAGGCGGTCGCCGTGCCGGCCGACCTCCTCGAAGCGGCGGGGGTGCGGTACGTCGGGTGGGCCGGTGACGATGGTGCCGGCGCGCCCCCGACCGGCGACCGACCGGCGCCGGCGCAGGAGGGACCAGGCCTCGGACACGGTGGCGGGGCTGACGCCGAGCTGGAGCCCGAGGGCGCGCACGGTGGGCAGCCGGGTGCCGGGTGGGATCGCGCCGGCGCGGATCAGCGCGGCGACGGTCGCCGCGATGCCCCGGGCGCTGCGGTCCTCGATCCGCGCGGCCAGCCACTGCGGGTCCAGGTCGCTGGTGGGGGTGCCCGGTTGCGGGGGAGTCATGGCAGATAGTTCACCACATCGTGAGAAGAATGAACAGTAACAAAACTACTATTGTCGGCCAGGTGTCTGAACTTTATCGTTGCCGGCGATGGCTACCTCACTCCACACCCCGCTCCGCCTCGGCGTCCGGCCCTGGTCGCACCTGGTGCCGCTCGCGCTGGGTGAGGTCGGGGCACCCCCGCTCGACGTGCGCGTCGCGCGTCTAGCGGTGACCCCGGACCTGCTCGACGAGAGCGGTCTCGACGCCGGCGAGACCTCCTTCAGTCGGTACACCCTGGCCCGCGCGGCCGGCGACGACCGGCTTGTGGGCATCCCGGCCTTCGTCATGCGCGGGTTCCGGCACCGCTGCATCCTCGTACGCAAGGACAGCCCCGCCGCCGGCGCCGCCGACCTCGCCGGTGCCCGGATCGGCCTGACCGGCTGGCCGGACTCCGGCAACACCTGGACCCGCGCGGTGCTGCGCCGGGCCGGCGTCGACCTCACCGGCGTCGCGTGGATGGTCGGGCCGCTCACCCCCGACGCGGCGGGCGGCGACCGCATGGGTGGGATGACGCCGCCGCCGTGGGTACGGCTCGCCGAGCCGGGGGAGTCCCTCGTCGGAGGGCTCCTCGACGGCACGCTCGACGCGATCATGACGCCGTTCATGCCGCCGGGCTTCCATCGCGACGACACGCCGCTGCGCCCGCTGTACCGCGACTACCGCGCGGCCGAGGTGCGCTACGGCGAGGAGGTCGGGTTCATCCCCGGCATCCACCTCATCGCCGTGAAGCGGGAGCACTTCGAGGCGCGGCCGGAGCTGCTCGCCGACCTGATGACGGCGCTGCGGGCATCGCAGCAGGCGTGGTGGGCCAGCTACCGCAAGCATGCCGACTCGACGCCGTGGGCGCTCGCTGAGATCGACGGCACCGAGCGGCGCTACGGCCCGGACTGGATGCCGCACGGCCTCGCGGCGAACCGCTCGATGATCAGCGCCTTCTGCGCGGAACTGCACGCCCAGGGCATCGCCGAGTCGCCGATCGACCCGGACGTGCTGTTCCCCGAGTACACCAAGATCGCCATTGAGATGGGAGTGGAGTAGATGCGCCTCGCGTTGGGCCAGCTCGCCGCCAGCGAGGACTGGCAGGTCAATCTCACCCAGTGCACGGCGCTGGTGGAGCGGGCCGCCGTCGGCGGGGCCGACCTCCTGGTCCTGCCCGAGGGGGTGCTGGCGCGGTTCACCGATGACTTCACCCGGCTGCGTACCGCCGCCCAGCCGCTGGACGGGCCGTTCGTCACCGGTCTCGCCGCAGCCACCGCCGGGACCGAGGTCACCGTGGTGGCCGGTGTCCACGAGCCGGGACCGGACGGCCGGGCGTACAACACCCTCGTCGTGCTGCGTGACGGACAGATTATCGCCAAGTATCGCAAACTGCACCTGTACGACGCGTTCGGTGCCAAGGAGTCCGACAACGTCATCCCCGCCGACGACCCGCCGGTGACCTTCCCCTGCGCCGGGCACACCGTCGGCCTGATGACCTGCTACGACGTACGCTTTCCCGAGTTGGCGCGGCTGCTCGTGACCGAGGGCGGCGCCGACGTTCTCGTCCTGCCCGCGGCGTGGGTCCGCGGACCGCTCAAGGAGCGGCACTGGGAGCTGATGGTCGCCGCGCGTGCCCTGGAGAACACCGTCTATGTCGCGGCGTGCGGCGAATGCGGCCCGCGCAACATCGGTCACTCGATGGTCGTCGACCCGCTCGGCGTCGTGGTCGGGCGCCTCGCCGAGGAGCCGGACCTGCTCTGGGCCGAGGTGTCGGCCGAGCGGCTGGCCCAGGCCCGGCGGCGGCTGCCCGTGCTCGACAACCGGCGGTTCTCCGTCGACCCCACCCCGACCCGGCCGCTCGCCACCACGACCGGCTGACAACAGCAACCCTGGGATAAGAGGAACTATCACCATGCGCCGTACCACCATCGCGGTAACCGCCGTGTCCGCGCTGCTGTCGCTGTCGCTCGTCGGCTGCGCCAAGGACCCGTCCGAGGCTCAGCCGGGCGGCGGGGGCGACACCGCCACGCAGCAGCAGGACGCCGCCCTGCACGACAAGCTGCCCGACAAGATCAAGCAGGCCGGCAAGCTGGTGTCGGTCAACAGCGGCTCCTTCCCGCCCTACGAGATCGTCGGCAGCAACCGGGACCTCAGCGGCGCCGCCGCCGACCTGTCCGACGCGCTCGGCCAGGTGCTCGGCGTCAAGGTCGAGCATGTGACCGTCGAAGGTCTCTCCGGCGTGCTGACCGGCATCAAGGCCGGCCGGTACGACTTCGCCCTCGGCCCGATCGGCGACTTCCCCGAGCGCGAGGCCGACAACGACTTCGTCGACTGGGTGCAGGAGTTCGTCGTCTTCGCGGTGCCGAAGGGTAACCCGAAGCAGATCAAGGACCTCGACAGCGCCTGCGGCCTGCGGGTCGCCGTGATGGCCGCCGGCTCGGCCGAAAAGGTAATCAAGAACCAGGCGCAGAAGTGCACCGCCGAGGGCAAGCCGGCGATTGAGGTGCAGTCGTACAAGGATCAGCCATCGTCGATCCTGTCGGTCAAGTCCGGCCGCGCCGACGCCTTCTTCTCCTCGCAGGCGCCGCTGACCTACTTCGTCGACCAATCCAAGGGTGAGCTGGAGCTCGCCGCGGTCGGGCAGAAGAACGGCTTCGACGACCTCTTCCAGGGTGCGGTCGTGCCGAAGGACTCAGCGCTGCGTGACGTACTGCTGGCCGGCCTGCAGGAGCTCTTCGACAACGGCACCTACGCCAAGATCATGGCGAAGTGGGGTCTCGACGGGAACAAGCTCGACAAGCCCGGCGTCAATCTGGCCGGCAGCAAGGGGTGAGTACCGTGGCCACGAACGCCCCGGCTACCCGGGACGCCGGCGATGGCATCCCCGGCACCGCCGAGCCGGTCGACGTCGCACATGCCGTGCCCCAGCGGCATCCGCTGCAGTGGGTGGCGACCGTCGTGGTCGCCGTCCTCGCCGCGCAGCTGATCCACATGCTGGTGACCAACCCCAACTTCGAATGGGACGTGGTCCTCCAGTACTTCAACACGGAGTCGGTCGGCCGCGGCCTGTGGACCACGCTGAAGCTCACCGTCATCGCGATGGCCGTCGGCATCGTGCTCGGTGTGCTGCTGGCGGTCTGCCGGCTCTCCACGAACTGGCTGTTGCGGTCCCTCGCCGCGCTCTACATCTGGTTCTTCCGCGGGGTGCCGGCGCTGGTGCAGCTCATCTTCTGGTTCAACATGTCGGCGCTGATGCCGCGGGTGTCGATCGGCATTCCGTTCGGGCCCGAGTTCGCGCACTGGGAGACCAACGCGCTCATCACCCCGCTGCTCGCTGCGATCCTCGGCCTCGGGCTGAACGAAGGCGCCTACATGGCCGAGATCGTCCGGGGCGGCCTTATGTCGGTCGACCAGGGGCAGACCGAGGCGGCGCAGGCGCTGGGCATGAGCCGGACGCGGACCCTCTTCCGGGTCGTCCTGCCACAGGCGATGCGCTTCATCGTGCCCCCCACGGGCAGCCAGGTGATCAACATGCTCAAGGCGACGTCGCTGGTGAGCGTGATCGCGCTCAGCGACCTGCTCTACACCGTGCAGTCCATCTACAACCGCACCTTCCAGACGATCCCGCTCCTGCTCGTGGCGTGCGTCTGGTATCTGGTGATCACGTCGATCCTCTACGTCGGGCAGTCGTTCATCGAGCGGCACTACGCCCGCGGGAGCAACCGCAACGCACCGACCCGGTACCGCGACGTCCTCAAGATCCGTCGCAAGCCGGCTGTGCCGAGGGTGGAGGTGCCGTCATGACCGCTGCCAGCCAGCCGCTGATGTCGGCTCGCGGAGTGCGCAAGCAGTTCGGGCCGCTGGAGGTGCTCAAGGGGGTCGACCTCGACGTGCACCCCGGCGAGGTGGTGGTGATCCTGGGCCCTTCCGGCTCCGGAAAGTCCACCTTCCTCCGCTGCGTCAACCACCTCGAGCGCATCGATGGCGGCTCCGTCACAGTGGATGGCGAGCTCGTCGGGTACGAGCAGCGCGGTAGGCGGATCCACCGGCTGCCCGAGCGGCGCGTCGCCCGGACCCGGCGCCAGATCGGCATGGTGTTCCAGCACTTCAACCTCTTCCCGCACCTGACGGTGCTCGGCAATGTCATCGAGGCGCCCGTCGGGGTGCTGCGCGAGCCCAGGGCGAAGGTGCTCGCCCGGGCGCGTGCCCTGCTCGACAAGGTCGGTCTGGCGGACAAGGCGGACTCGTTCCCCCGGCAGCTGTCGGGTGGCCAGCAGCAGCGCGTGGCCATCGCCCGGGCGCTCGCCATGCGCCCCAAGCTGATGCTCTTCGACGAGCCGACCAGCGCGCTGGACCCGGAACTGGTCGGTGAGGTGCTCGCCACGATGCGGGACCTCGCCGCGGACGGGCTGACGATGATCGTGGTGACCCACGAGATCACGTTCGCCCGCGAGGTCGCCGACCGCGTCGTCTTCATGGACGGCGGCACGATCGTCGAGAGCGGCACGCCCGCCGAGGTGCTCGATCGGCCTGCCAACCCGCGTACCCGGGCCTTCCTCTCACGATTCCTCCCGGCCGGACAGTCGGCCGCCTGAGCCGCAGCTCAGTGACCGCCGTCCACCGGCGGGGAATCGGTGGGCGGCGGTCTGGGGGAGCAGACTGGGAGCAGCGAGGTGCACTGAACGGCGCTGTACTGGGCATCGAACGGCGCTCAACTGCGCCCAACGACACCCGTTCCCGCCTGCTGCTGCACATTTGCGCAGATCAGAGGCGGTGCAGCGTCCTGCTTCACACCGAAGTGGTCAACTTCCCCGTCCTGTTGGGTCACCCCGCCTTGCCGAATCGCTCCGGCCGGCTCGGCCGGCCCTGCGTTTGGAACGACCGGACCTGCGTCCATCGCTGCGCCTCGCCGTCCGACACGGATCTGCGCCTGTTCCTGGACAACTACGGCACGGACACGACGCCGCAGATTCACCAGGTCGGGCTTCGGTCCGTCGGTGGCGAAGATCAGGTTCTTGAGGGTGGTGGTCACCCGGCGCTTGATCAACAGCGGTGGCCGTTGCTGAATTGTGACATTGAGCGTCTTGGACGTTGCGGCTTGGCGGCAGTGCCCGGTCTTGGCTTCGTCGCCCGTTTCCTACGCACTGTGGGCGGGGCAGCGATAGCTGACCGTGCGGCGAGCGGGTGCCTGAGTAATCGCGTGATCTCTCGCTGCCTCTCTGGGTCCTGTCTTGTCTCGGAGTCTCCCTCTTGACGCGCAAGTTGCCAGATGTAAGTTTGTCTGACATCACATCCCGGGTGCTGTTCACCACATGTTTTCGCCGTCCACGGCGTGAGGCGTCGGCAGCCGGAGCAGTCGTAGCGCGAGGAAAGGATCGGGATGGACCGGTTCACACGACGCAGTTTGCTCAAGCGCGCTGGTCTGGCGGGTCTCGCTCTCGGAGTGGGGCCGGCCGCGCTGGCCGCCTGTGGCGGACCGGCCGCCAGCCGCTCAACTGTGGGTCAGGGCCCCCGGCTGGCAGCGCCCACGTCGCCGTACGGCAGCAGCCTCGGCATGCGGATCTGGGGCGCCTTCCCCGACTTCGTGCAGGAGCGCGTCAACGCCTTCCAGCAGGCGTACGGCACGAAGGTGGACCTCAACGTGGTGGGCGGCGACTACCCGTCCATCGTGCAGAACCTGCTGCAGCAGAAGCAAACCGTGGACATGGCGTACAGCCTCACCCACGTGCTGGCCGCCTGGCAGAAGGCCGGTTGGCTGGTGGACTTCGACCGGTTCTGGGCCCGCGAGGAGGCCGAGAAGCAGATGCTGCCCTCGGTGCGCGAGGCGGCGACGGTCAACGGCAAGCTGATGGGCCTGCCGTATTTCGCCTTCGTCCACGGCATGATGCTGGCCAACACTGAGGTGCTGCAGAAGGCCGGCCTGTCCGGTGAGTGGCCGAAGACCTACACCGAGCTGTACGAGCAGGCCCGGAAGATCAAGAAGAGCGGTGCCAGCGACGTGCCGTACCTGCCGTTCTGGATCACCTCCTTCGCCGGCATCCCGTGGGGCTTCGTGCAGGAGGCGCTGAACCGCAACATCCCGCTCTTCGGCGACAACGGCGAGCCGCGCTTCGACGAGAAGTCCGAGGCGGTGGAGATGCTCCAGCAGTGGCGGGCGCTCTACGCGGAGGGCCTGGTGCCGCGCGGCATCCTCACCTTCCAGGAGTCCGACTTCGCCGAGACGTTCGCCAAGGGTGGCATCGCGTACGCCTCGCACCTGCAGTTCTACCTGAAGTCCCTGCACAACCGGGAGAGCTCGGGCGTGGCCGGCAAGATCGTGCCGGTGCCGCGGCAGGGCCAGAACTGGGGCATGCTGCACGCCGGCCTGTACGTGGTGGGCGCGCCGGGCAAGGACGACGAGCGCCTGGCGCACGACTTCCTGCTGGCGCAGCACTTTGGCTTCCGCGACCAGAAGACGAACAAGTTCGAGGTGCCGCTGTCCTGGGCCAAGACGCACTACCTGACGCAGGGGTACGCCGAGGTCAACAACGACCCCGAGGTGACCAAGTCGGTGTCGCAGTGGCTGCCGGACCCGGAGACCAACCTGCCGATCCTCACCGACTCGCTGGAAAACGCCCAGTACCCCAAGGGCCTGTTCCACTCGGTGTGGGCGCTGCGCTGGCTGACCTACGCCGCGCAGGAGCTGCCCAAGGCCGTCAACGGCGACGAGAGCCCGGCGAAGGTGGTCAAGAACCTGCGCACCAAGGCGGATGAACTCATGGAGCAGTTCGGATCGTGACAACTCAAACTTCGACGCCCGCCGTGCCACGCCGGTCCGGTCTGGTGGCCCTGTCGTCGAGGATCAGCTCGAACCGGTTCGGGCTGCTCCTCGTGGCACCGGTCGCCATCCTGCTGCTGGCCACGGTGGTGTACCCGGTGGGGTACTCGTTCTACCTCAGCCTGCAGAAGGTAGACCCCCTCACCGGCGTGACGACGTTCGCCGGGCTGACGAACTACACGACGGCGCTATCCGACTCCGGCACCTGGTGGTCGGTACTGATCACCATCTACTACGTGGTGTGCGTGACCGTGCTCGGCACTGCCGTGGCCCTGGGGTCCGCGCTGATCCTGCGCGAACGCTTCCGGGGTCGCACCGTCCTGATTGCGCTGATCGCGCTGCCATGGTCGATGTCCACCTACGCGGCGGCGGTGCTCTGGCGGTATGTCTACAGCCCCCAGTACGGCCTGGTGGCCGGCATCGCGGAGCGGCTCGGGCTGCCCACGGTGGACTTCCTGGCCGGTTCCACGGTGGTCCCGGCGCTCGGCGTGGTGCATGCGTGGCAGTTCGCCCCGCTCGGCGCCTACTTCCTGCTCGCCACGCTCCAGTCGGTACCCGAGGACCAGTACAAGCTGGCCAAGATCGACGGCATGGGGGTGTGGCTGCGGTTCCGGCATATCACGCTGCCGTACATCCGGCTGCCGCTGGCCATCTTCCTGGTGCTCGTCGCCGGTCAGGCCGCCACCGCGTTCGACCTGATCTACTTCCTGACCTCGGGCGGGCCCGGCAACGCCTCTCGGACGCTGACGTTCGGCGTCTACGAGACGTTCTTCCAGAACCAGGAGTTCGGTGTCGGGGCCGCGCAGTCCTGGATCCTGCTGGTCCTGGTCGTGCTCATCACCTCGTTCTACTACTTCCTGATCGTGACTCCGCGACGGCCGCGGCGAGGACGGACGAAGGCATGAAATCCCGCACACGTTCCGTAGTGATCCACACCGCCGCCGCGGCCCTGCTGGTCTGGACGCTCTTCCCGATTGTCTGGGTGGTGATCGTCTCCGTGACGCACCACGCGGAGTTCGCGCAGAGCCACATCAGCCTGATGCCCAGTCACCCGACGCTGAGCAACTACTTCCGGATGCTCGGCTCGCCTGCGCCGGGCCTGCACGGCGACAAGCTGCCGCCGATCGGCAACGGTCCGCTGATCATGGAAGGCATCCTGAACAGCGTCATCGTCGCGGTGTGGGTCATGGTGATCGGGTTGATCGCCTCAGTGCCGGCCGCCTACGCGCTGGCCCGGGTGGCGATGCGGTTCCGCAACGGGTCGCTGCTGACCATCATCGCCACCAGGTCGATTCCGCCGATCGCCACGGCGTTGCCGTTCTTCGCGCTCTACAGCACGATGAACCTGACTGGCACCCGCGCCGGCCTGGTGATCGTGCACCTGACCATCGTCGTCCCGCTGCTGGTGTGGGTCGGATACAGCTTCTTCCTGACGCTGCCGCCGTCGCTCGAGCAGATGGCCCGGGTGGACGGGTGCTCGCGATGGCAGGCGTTCCGCCGCATCGCCCTACCGGCCGCCCGGCCGGGCCTGATGGCGATGGCGGTGATCGCCTTCCTGACCTCGTGGGACGAGTTCGCGTTCGCGCTGATCTTCACGACCGGTACGCCCGCGCAGACCTTCGGGCCGGCGCTGTCGGGCATGTTCTTCCTGGTCTCCATCCCGAACGAGGTCGCCGCTGGCCTGGTCCTCGGCCTGCTGCCGCCGATGGCGCTCGCCGTCGTCTTCTCCCGCTACATCCGCCGTGTCAACTTCGTCAGCGTCTGAGGGGTGGCTCTCATGATTACTGGGGCCAAGCAGGTAGGAATCCGCATCGAGGCGGCCGTCAAGAGCTTCGGTCGCGGGCAGCGCGCCGTGGACAGCCTTGACCTGGACATCCGGGCGGGAGAGCTGCTGACCGTGCTGGGCCCGTCGGGCAGCGGCAAGAGCACCGTTCTGAGCCTGCTGGCCGGCCTCGCCGAGGTCGACGAGGGCCGGATCTGGTTCGGCGAGCAGGACGTCACCGAACTGCCGCCGGAGGCTCGCAAGGTCGCCGTGGTGTTCCAGTCGGCGGTGCTGTACCCGCACCTGACGTTGCGGGAGAGCATCTCGTTCGCGCCGAAGCTGGCGAAGACGCCCAAGGACGAGATCGACCGGCGGGTGACCGAGGCGGCGTCCTGGCTGCAGATCTCCGCGCTGCTGGACCGCCGCCCGCACGAGGTCTCCGGGGGCGAGCGGCAGCGGGCCGCGATCGCGAAGGCGGTGGTGTCCCGGCCGGCCCTGTTGCTCATGGACGAGCCGTTCTCCGCGCTTGACGCCCAGCTGCGCCGGGCGCTGCGCACGCAGGTCGTCCGGTTGCACCAGGAGTTCAGCGCGACGACCGTGTTCGTGACCCACGACCAGGAGGAGGCGCTGGGCATGGGCGACCGCGTGGCCGTCATGCGCGACGGGCGGCTGGAGCAGATCGCCCCGCCGCTGGAGCTGTACCGAAACCCGGTCAACACCTGGGTGGCCAACTTCGTCAGCCTCCAACCGCTGAACCTCATCCCGGCCCGGTATGAGGCAGGCCATGTGTCGCTCTGCGACGGCGCGGTGCGGCTGGCGGTGCCGGACCGCGAGCTGCCGGCACAGTTCACGCTCGGCGTGCGGTCGGAGAACCTGCGCCTCAAGCCGGCCGGCGAGGGGTCGCTGCGGGTGCTGACCGCTGAGGCTGTGGGCGAGCAGGTGAAGTACACGGTGGCCGCGCCGGACGGCACCCAGCT
Organism: Micromonospora sp. NPDC005305; assembly: GCF_040607315.1. NCBI lineage: Bacteria > Bacillati > Actinomycetota > Actinomycetes > Micromonosporales > Micromonosporaceae > Micromonospora > Micromonospora sp. NPDC005305. Next base: position 30,299 of record NZ_JBEXGL010000024.1, read on the forward strand.
GGTCGCGCTCGGGGGCGCGGACCGGGTGTTCAGCCCGGACGCCGGCGTGGAGCTGGCCGTCGACTGGCCGCGCGCGATGGTGTTCGACCCGGACACCGGCGAGCGGGTGGGAGCGGCTGCGGCATGACATTCGACCTCGTGATCCGTGGCGGCACGGTCGTCGACGGTACGGGCGCCCCGCCGGTGCGGGCGGACGTCGCGGTCCGCGAGGGCTTGATCGAGGCGGTGGGACAGCTGCCCGAGGGGGTCCAGAGCCGTACCGAGATCCGGGCGGACGGGCGGCTGGTGCTGCCCGGGTTCATCGACATCCACAGCCATTCCGACTTCGTGCTGTCCGACCCGGACCATGAGGACATCCTGAGCTGCTTCCTGCGGCAGGGCATCACGACGCTGGTCACCGGTAACTGCGGGTACGCCCCCGCTCCGGTTTCACCCGAGCACCGTGAGGGGGTTCTGGCGTACACCGCGTGGCTGCGTTCGGACGGTGCTGGGGCGGCCTGGCCGACGTTCGCCGCGTACCTCGATGATCTCGAGGGCGCGGGCGTCGCGCTGAATGTCGTCCCGCTGGCCGCGCACGGTGCCCTGCGTATCGCCGCGATGGGCTTCGCCAAGCGGGCACCGTCGAGCGACGAGTGGTCGACGCTGACGGCGCTGCTGGACGAGGCGCTGGAGGCCGGGGCGTTCGGCATGTCGGCCGGGCTGGCGTACGCCCCGGGGATGTACGCGGACACCGACGAACTGGTCCGCCTGAACGAGCGGGTGGCGGCGGCCGGGGGCCTGTTCACCTGCCACAGTCGCGGTATCTCCGAGACGCTGGTCGAGGCGATGGACGAGATCGTCGAGGTGGGGCGGCGAACCGGCGTGCGGGCGCAGTTCTCGCACCTGTGCGCGCTGGGCGAGCGGAACTGGCGGTTGATCCCGCGGGCGATCGAGTCGCTGGAGCGGGCGCGACACGCGGGCGTGGACATCGCCACCGACTGCCAGGCGTACATCGCCGGCAACACCACGCTGACCGCGCTGCTGCCGCCGTGGGCCATCGAGGGAGGCACCGAGGCGATCATGGCTCGGCTGACCGATCCGGCCACCCGCGCGCTGGTGCGCCGCTGGGTAGAGCGGGAGCGGCCGCGCTGGCCGGTGGAGCTGGGCGAGTGGACCGACAACATGATCGACTCGCTGGGGTACCGGAACATCCGGCTGCTCACCGTGCAGCACCCGGACTACGCGCGGTTCGAGGGCGGTTCGCTGCAGGACCTGGCCGAAGGGCTGGGGCGTGACCCGTTCGAGGCCACGATGGACCTGCTGGTCGCGGACCGCGGCCAGAGCATGATGCTCGTGGTCGGTTCGGCCGGCGACCTGCGCTCGGACGCACCGCTGCGCGAGGTGCTGGCCCTGCCGTACACGTCGATGGAGACGGACGCGGTGGTGACCGGTCACGGCAGCCCCAACCGGGGCGCCCATGGAGCGTTCCCGCGCTTCCTCGCGCATTTCGCGCGCGACGAGCGACTGATGGGCATCGGGCGCGCGGTGCACCAGATGACCGGGCTGTCCGCGGACCGGCTGGGCCTGTCCCGCACCGGACGGATCCGCCGGGGGTGCGCCGCGGATCTGGTGGTGGTCGACCAGGACCGGCTGGCCGACACGACGTCGTACACGGACACCGAGTCGACGCCGTCCGGCGTGGAGCAGGTGCTGGTCAACGGGCATGCGGTGGTCCGTGACGGGGTCTACCGGCCGGGCCGGCACGGCATCGTGTACCGCCGGGGTTAGCGCGCCGGGCCCGCCCGTCCCGAGTGGGTCGACCTTGACGTGCGAGCTGAGCAGATGTGAAGATGTCTGACATATTTCAGGGCGGTGCCCTGCTGATGCGTCCGGCCCCCGCCCACGTTCGGCGGCGCGGCCGGAACGAACGAAAGGAGGGGATGTGGCAGCAGAACTGTCCGCCTCCCTCATGTGTGCACGACTGGACCGGCTGGGCGAGGAGGTCGTCGCCCTCGACCGCGCCGGCGTCGACTCGTTCCACATCGACGTGATGGACGGCCACTTCGTCCCGAACCTGGCCCTCACCGCCGACATCGTCGCCGCCGTGCGGCCCCTGTCCCGGTTGCCCTTTCAGGCGCACCTGATGGTTGAGGACCCGGCGGCGTACCTGGAGCCCCTGGCGCAGGCGGGATGCGACGTGTTCATCTTCCACGCCGAGGCGACGCCGTACCCCCGCCGGCTGATGAGCCAGATCGCCAAGCACGGCATGCGTGCCGGGGTCGCGCTGAACCCGGCCACCCCGGTGGCGGTCCTGGAGTCGGTCGCCGACGTCCCCTTCGTGCAGATCATGTCGGTGGAGCCGGGCTTCGCCGGCCAGGACTGGATCACCACCTCGCCGGACCGCGTCCGCGCCGCCCGGGCGATCTGCGGGCCGGATGCCTCGATCCTGGTCGACGGGCACATCGACCGGACCACCGCACCGCTGCTCGCCGACGCAGGCGCGGACGTCTTCGTCTGCGGCACGAGCAGCTTGTTCCGCGGCGGGCACGACACCGCCGCGTACGCATCCGCCCTCTCGGCGATGCGGGAATGCCTGGCAGCGACGACGACGGGACGGGCGGCATGAGCGCGCAACGGTTTCTAGCGGACATCCACCACCAGCCGGAGACGCTGGAACGGCTGTGCCGGGAGTACTCCCAGGGGGACCTGGAGGCCGCCCTGCGCGCCGCGGCGAAGCGGCTGCGCCCGGCCGGCCCGCCCGCCGTGCTGACCGGCATGGGCGCCTCGTACTTCGCGCTGTTCGCCGCCAAGCCGGTCTTCGACCGGGCCGGCGTACCGGTGGCTGTGGAGGACACCGGCTACCTCATCGAGTACGGCCTGCCGCTGCTGCGCGAAGGGCAGCCGGTGCTGGTGGTGTCGCAGTCCGGTCGGTCGGCGGAGGCCACGTACCTGGCCGACCGACTGTCGCCGGCGAACCCGCTGATCGTCATCACCAACGACCCGACCACCGACCTGTCCCGCCGGGCGGATGTGGTGTTGCCCCTGCTCGCCGACCCAGACTTGTCGGTGGCGCTCAAGACGTACACGGCCACCGTCGCGCTGCTGCTGATGCTCGCCGCCCAGGTGTGTGAGGACGGCACCGCCGGCGTGCGCCGGCGGATCCTGGCGGACGCCCCGATGAATCGAGCGATCGAACGCTCGTCCGCCGCGCTGGCGCACATGGTGGAGTTCGCCGGGCAGCCCAACTACGTGACCGCGCTGGGCCGCGGGCCGTCCATCTCCAGCGCTCTCGGCACCGGGCTGCTGCTCAAGGAGACCGCCAAGGTCCCGGCCGAAGGGCTCAACGGCGGGCAGTTCCGGCACGGCGCGGTTGAGGTGGTGGGCAAGGGCACGCTCGCCGTGCTGTTCGCGCCGAAGGGCCGGGCCAGCGAGCTCAACCGGCAGCTCGCCGACGAGCTGGTCACCTGCGGTGCGCGGGTGATCTTCGTCGGTCAGGGCGGGAGCCCAGTCGAATCGGAGCGCCTGCTCACCATCCCGATCGAGACACCGGACGAGTACGTGGCGCCGATCTTCGAGATCGTGCCGGCCCAGATGCTCAGCCAAGCGGTGGCGCTCGGGCGCGGCGTCGAGCCGGGTTCCTTCGTCAACACCACGCCCGTCATCACCACGCTGTAGGGATCCACAGTCATGACCGACGCTCAGCCACCCCCCGCCCGGCCCCCGTACCGCCCCTCGCGTACCTGGGGGCGGCGGCTCATCGCCGCAGCAGACGGCGCCGCGGTCGTGGACGCGCTCGTGGCGGCGGGCCGGACGGTGGGAGTGGAGGACCTCGCCGCTTCGCTGGGTCTGACCGTGCCCCGCGCCCGCGCGGCGGTCCGGGCAGCGCAGGCCCGCCGGCTGGTCGAGGTGACCGGGGACGGCGTTACCCGGCGTCCCCGCCCCGCCGGCGCCGTCCTGGCGGTGGACGTGGGCGGTACAAAGATCCGAGCTGCTCTCGCCGACCGGCACGGCGAGGTGGTCGCCGAACTCGTGGTGCCGGCCGCACAGCGCGGCCTGGTCGACCAGATCGCACAGGTGCAGACGGACCTGGTCGACCGGGCCGGACCGGGGGTCGGGCCCGTACTGGCCGGCTGCGTGGGCATCCCAGCCTGCTACGACCCGGTCGCTGACCGGGCGTGGAACGCCGGCAACCTGCCGGAGCTGTACGAGCTGCGTCCGGCGAAGGCGCTGCGCGCGGCGTTGGGCCTACCGGTGGTCCTCGCCCAGGACGTCCGGCTGGCCGCGGCTGGCGAGCGGTGGCGCGGCCGGGCGAAGGGCCGTGACGACTTCGTCGTGCTGTGCCTCGGCACCGGCGTGGCCCTCGGCATCGTCATCAACGCGGAGGTGTACGGCGGCGGTCAGGGCGGTGCGGGGGAGATCTCCTACCTGCCGCTCGGCAATGACCCGTTCGCGGCCGAACACCGCGACCGCGGTCCCTATGAGGACGCGGTGTCCGGGCCCGCCCTGGCCCGCCGGTACGCCGGTGAGACGCCGCCGGCCGGGCCCGGTCAGGGCGCCCGGGAGGCCCGGCTGGTTTTCGAGGCGGCGGCGACCGGCGACGCCGCCGCCGCCCGGGTGCTGGATCGCGAGGCGGAGCTGCTCGCGATGGGCATCGCCGCCGTTACCGCCACCATCGATCCCCAGCTCGTCGTGCTGGCCGGCGGGCTGGGCAGCAACCCCGCCCTGCTCGACCCGGTGCGCCGCCACATCGGGCGGCTGCTGCACCGGCCGCCGGCCATCGAGCCCAGCCCGCTGGCACACCGAGGCCCCCTGCACGGGGCCATCGCGGTGGCCCTGGCGAGCGTGCCGCCGGCACGCGCCGCCCAAACAGCCTGATAATCGCGCAGCGAGGAGCGAAGACACAGTGGACAGCGTAGTGGACCAGCAGCTCCCGGTTCGCCGGATGCTTGAACGCAACCCCAACCTGATCAAGGCGGCCATCGAGCTGCACCAGAGCGGCCGGATCCCGGCCGCCACGTACGTGCTGGACCTGGACACCATCGCGGCCAACGCCAGGGCGATGGCCGACGTCGCCGCCCGGCTGGGGCTGCGGGTGTACGCGATGACCAAGCAGGACGGGCACAACCCGTACCTGGCCCGGACCGTGCTGGAGCAGGGCCTGGACGGCATCGTGGCGGTGGAGGCGATCGAGGCGAACATCCTGCACCGGTTCGGCCTGCCGGTCAGCCACGTGGGACACCTGTCCAACATCCCGCGTCACCAGGTGCCCAAAATGGTGGCGATGCACCCGGACGCGATCACGGTCTTCTCGTACGAGGCGGCGAAGGCGGTCTCCGACGCGGCCCGGGAGCAGGATCGCACGCAGGGGCTGTACGTGCGGGTCAACCGGCCCGGCGACGAGATCTTCGCCGGGATGGTCGGCGGCTGGCACGAGGACACCTGCGTCGAGGACATCCGCCCTGTCCTCGACCTGCCGAACGTATACGTCGCCGGGCTGACCATGCACCCCTGCATCAGCTACAAGGACACCGACCCGCGCACCGTCGAGCCCACGGACGCGTTCTTCACCATGCTGCGCGCCAAGGAGAAGCTGGAGAAGGGCCTGGGCCTGTCAGACCTGAGGGTCAACTGCGCCGCGAACTGCAACTCGGCCACGTTCGAGACGCTCGCCCGCTACGGCGCCACGGACGTGGAACCGGGCTCCGGCGTCACCGGGTCGAGCTTGTACCACCTGTACCACGACCTGGCGGAGCGACCGGCCCAGGTCTACGTTTCCGAGGTAATGCATCACTGGGAGGGCGACGCCTACACCCTCGGCGGCGGCCTGACGTGGCTGTACTCGCCGGACCAGTGGACGCCGCAGTGCCTGGTCGGGTCCACCTTCGAGCAAGCCGCCGAGCGGGTGATGGCGCTGCGGCTCAAGGGAGTGGTGGACTACTTCGGCGCCTGCGCGGATCCCGGCCGCACCGCCCAGATCGGTGACACCGCCGTCTACCCGCTGCTCCTCCCGCAGATGTTCATGAACCGCTCGTACGTCGCCGCGGTCAGCGGCATCTCCCGAGACGAGCCGAAGGTGGAGGGCCTGTTCGATAGCGCCTCCAACGAGCTCGACGAGAACTTCGTGCCGCTGCCGCCGCAGGAGACCCGGGCGCGGATCGAGCGGGTCGCCCGCTCCTACACCACCGGCAGCGACTCCCGTGTTTCTTGACCAGCTTCTGAGCCGCAATCCGCGGCTGGTCCGCTCGGCGACCGAGTTGGCGCTGCAGGGCGCCATCCCGCCCAACAGCTACGTGCTCGACCTGGACGCCATCGCCGCGAATGGGCGGGCGATCCGGGCCGCCGCCGACCGGCACGGCCTGTCCCTCTACTGGATGCTCAAGCAGGTCGGGCGCAACCCGCTGGTGGCCGGGGCGCTGGTCGCCGACGGCTCCGCGGAGACCGTCTCGGTCGACGTCGAGTGCGCCCACGCGATCAGCGGGAACGGGTTCCGGCTCGGGCACGTGGGCAATTTGGTCCAGATCGCGCGCGCGGAGCTGCCTCGGGTGCTGGCCGCCCGCCCCGAGGTGGTGTCGGTGTTCTCCGTAGCCAAGGCCGAGCAGGTCGGTCGGGTGACCCGCGAGATGGGCTTCACACAGCAGGTGCTGCTACGGGTGGCCGACCCGCACGCCGACACGTACCTGCCCGGCATGGAGGCCGGCTTCCTGCTCGACGAGCTTCCGGACGCGGTGGCGCGGATCCGGCGGGCGGGCGTGGACATCGTCGGCGTCACGTCGTTCCCCACGCTGTCCTATGTGGCACCGGGAGGGCCACAGCCGACCGGCAACTTCACCACCATCCAGCGAGCCGCAGAGATCCTGCGCTCGCTCGGCGTGGACGTACGGCAGGTTAACGCTCCAGGGAACACCTGCGCTTTCACGACACAGCAACAGGCCGAGGCGGGCGCCACCCACATCGAGCCGGGGCACGGGTTCCTCGGCACGACGCCGTACCACCTCCAGTTCGAGGACCAGCCGGAGATCCCTGCTGCGTGCTACGTCACCGAAGTGGCGCACCACTTCGGCGGCCGGGCGTACGTCTACGGTGGTGGCTTCTTCGTCGACGACCCGGCCTGGTTGCGGCCGGACTTCCGTCGTCAGGCCCTGGTGGGGGAGAGCGTCGACCAGCTACTGGAGCAGCGCCACACGTTCCTGGGCGCGGGTTCCGGCGGAAGCGGGCAGTTCGGCGGCATCGACTACTACGGCTTCCTCGACGCCGATGAGCGGGCGGCTCCGGTCGGCGCGACGGTCGTCTTCGGCTTCCGCATCCAGTCGTTCGTCACGCGGGCGAACATCGCCGTCATCGACCATCGGGACGACCGGCCGAGGCTGCGGGGGATCTTCGACCAGCTTGGCCGGCGACTGCCCTGGTACGGCTGAGACTCAGCCCGGCCCGCGGCGGTACACGAAGATCGCCAGCGGGCCGGGCACCAGATACTCCTGCGAGAACAGCACCGGCGACCCGGCACCGCTGTAGTCGGTCTGCTCCAGCAGAAGCAGATCCGTGTTCGGCTTGAGCGCGAGCGCCGCGGCAAGGTGCTTGGTGGCCCGGGCGGGGAGCACCTTGGCGACGCCGTAGGTCACGGGGATCCCGATCTCGGCGAGGCTGCTGTAGAGCGAGTCCGCCCCGCCGACGAACTCCTCCAGCCGCTGCGCCGACACGCCGCGCGCGGACAACCGGTCGGTGCGCACGAAGTCCCGCGTTAGCGCGACCGGCTGGTCGTCGGCGGTGCGGATCCGTTCGATGACCGTCACCGGAGCGCCCACCTCGACCCCGAGCGCTTCGGCCAGCCGCTCGTCCGCCACCGACTGTCGAACACTGGTCTGCTTGGTGTCCGGGCGCTTGCCGGCCGCCCGGATCATGTCGGTGATCCCGGTGTTGACGTTCAGGATGTTCGGCAGCTCCACCACGCTGGACATGACGAAGGTCCCGTGCCCCTGCCGCCGAACCACCAGGCCCTCCTGCTCCAGCACCGAGATGGCCTGGCGGATCGTCGGGCGGCTGACGCCGAGCTGCTGGCTCAGCGCGGGCTCAGAGGGCAGCTGCCCGTTGGTGCCGAAGGCGCCGTCCTTGATGGCCTGGCGCAGGTCCGTCACCACCTGCTCGGCCAGGCTGGGGCGGGGCTGGAGACGGGCACCGGTCCACTCGGTTGACATGTTGTCAGATGTTAGACGCATTGCACGCGAAGAGCCATAAGGCGAGGGGTGGATACGCCGGAAGCGTGCCCGGTACGCCCAGATGCGTTCATTGAAGCCGGATGGACATCGGATCGACAAACGACGTGAGGGACCCTTGACCGGCCGCCTGACAGATGTAAGGCTGTCTGACATGTGGCACGGGTGCAGCTCGCCGCCCTGGCCCGGCCCGCGGCCCGCCCCATCAGCCCGCGTCGAAAGGTCTCCCAGATGCGCACTACACCGGCCACATCCGAGCTCAACGCCCGGATCGACGCAGCCCGCGACGAGGAGGACGCGCTGCGCCTGCTGCGCGCCGCGGTCGCCATTCCCAGCGTCACCGGACGGGAAGAGGACTTCGCCCGGTACGTCGCCGAGGAGCTGACCGGCGTCTGCGACGAGGTCGCGGTGGACGCGTTCACCGCGCAGCGCGCGAACGTCTGGGCCCGTTGGGGCGGCTCGAACGACGACGCCGGAAAGGGCCTGCTCTTCGCCGGGCACCTCGACACCGTTCGGGTGACCGGGTGGGAGGAGCACTGGGCGGGCACATCCCGGCAGAGTCCCTTCGGCGCGGCCATCGTTGACGGCGCGGTATGGGGCCGTGGCGTCGGCGACCTCAAGGCTGGCATCACTGCCGTCATCGCCGCGCTCCAGGTGCTGCGCCGGGCGGGTCTCGCCCCGGCGGCGCCCGTCACCATTCTGTTCGTCGCCGACGAGGAGAGCGGTGAACCGGACACCGGCACCAGCGCCGGCATCCGGCGTGCCCTCGACCCCGCCGGCCCCGAGTACCGGCCGCTCTCCGCCGACCTCGCCGTCTACGTCGAGCCCACGAAGATGCAGGTCTTCACGTCCCACATGGGCTTCTTCATCACCGACATCACCCTGCTCGGCAAGTCCGCCTACTTCGGCACTCCCGAACGGGGCGTCGACGCGCTGCGCGCCGCGGACGAGGTACTGCGCGCCCTGTGGGCGTACAACGATGAGCTCGGCACCCGCGCCGAGGACGACCTCGTCGGCAGCCCGTCGCTGCTCGTCACCGGGATTAGCAGCGGCGGCTACTTTGCCGTACCCGGCGAGTGCGCGATCAACCTGATCCGCAAGCTGACCCCCGCGGAGGATCTGGACGCGGCCCGCGCGGAGCTGGACGCGGTGATCCGCGCGGCGGTCAGCGACGAGCGCGTCCAGGTCAGCACCGCCTACCCCGCCGGCCGCGACCACCCGGTCGGCGGCACAGCGCTGGTCACCGACCCGGGGCTGGAAGCCGTCACGAGGCTGCGGAACGTCGTCGGCGACATACTTCCCGGGCGCGACCTGATTGCCGGAGCGCCGTACTGGTCGGAGGGACCTTTCCTGGCGGACCACTGCGGCATCCCCACCGTCTACTGCGCACCCGGCGACATCAGCAACTGCCACACATTCGATGAGCACGTCGAGATCCAGGAGTTCCTGGCGGCCGTGACCGTTTACGCGCGCTTCATCGCCACGCACTGCGGAGTGCGCGAGCTTCGCTGAGCCCGCCCTTCCGTCACGCCCATCCCGGCACCAAACGCCTCGAAGGAGTTCGGATATGAAGCGCGGTTTCGTCATCGCGTTGGCGGGCGCAAGCCTCGTGCTGGCCGCCTGTAGCACCGGCGCCACCCCGTCCGACGGCGCATCCGGCGGCACCGACAGTTCGCCGCCCGGCTCGTCCGTGATCGACCTGAAGGTACCCAGGACCACCGGCCCCAACGGGGAGGAGCCGACCCCGGTCACCGACCTCACCCTGACCAACGAGGAGATCGCCAAGCTGCGGGCCGGCAAGTACTCCGCCGCGATGCTCTGGAACACCTCGTCCGCGTTCGTCTCCGCAGTGCAGAGCGGGGCGCAGGCGGAGTTCGATCGGCTGGGCATCAAGGTCAGCAGCACAGCCGGCGCGAACTTCGACGCCGGCCTGCAGGCGAACCAGATCCAGAGCGCGATGGCGAAGAAGCCCAGCGTCATCCTGAGCACCCCGGTCGACTCGACCTCCGCTGCGGCGCCGTTCCGACCCGCCGTCGACGCCGGCACCAAGCTCGTCTTCCTGTCCAACGTGCCGGACGGCTACACCCGGGGCAAGGAGTACGCCTCGATCGTCACCGACGACCTCTACCAGATGGGCAACCAGGCGGCCGTCGCCCTGGGCGAGGCCATGCACGGCAAGGGCAAGGTGGGCGTCCTGTTCTACGACGCCAAGTACTACGTGACGAACCAGCGTGACGCGGTCTTCAAGCAGACGCTGGAGACAAAATACCCGGACATCGAGGTCGTCGCGCAGCAGGGCTTCACCGACCCGAACACGGCGGAGGGCATCGCTAGCGCGATGCTCACCCAGCACCCGGACCTCGGCGGCATCTACACCAGCTGGGCCGGACCCGCCGCTGGCGTGCTTTCCGCCCTGCGCAGCACGTCGAACACCACCACCAAGGTGGTCACGCTCGATCTCGACGACCAGATCGTGGTCGACATGGCGACCGGCGGGCAGACCATCGCGGTCGTCGCCGACAAGGCATGGGAGTTGGGCAAGGGCATGGCGGACGCCGCCGCCTACGCGCTGCTCGGCAAGGAGCCGCCGGCGTTCGCGGTGGCCGGTGTGCTGACCATCAGCAAGGACAACGTGCCGCAGGGCTACCGCGACTCCCTGCACGCGGACGTCCCCGACGCGGTCAGGAAAGTCCTGAAGTGAAGACCGCAACGGCGTGGATGCGCCAGGTCGACCTACGCGGGTACGTCGTCTACGTCGGTTTCCTGCTGATCTTCGCGGTGCTCGCCGTCCTGCTGCGCGACGACGGCTTCCTGACCCGGCAGAACCTCACGAACATTCTCCTCCAGACTGCGCCGATCACGGTCATGGCGGTCGGTACGGTGTTCGTGCTCAGCACCGGCGAGATCGACCTCTCGATCGGCTCGGTGGTGGCGCTGGCTGCCCTGGTGTCCGCCATCCAGCTCCGCGACCACGGGCTGGTGGCGGGCACCGCCGCCGGCCTTGCCACCGGAGCGGTGGTCGGACTGGTCAACGGGCTGCTGGTTACCAAGCTGCGATTGCCGTCCTTCCTGGTAACCCTCGGGATGATGGGCCTGGTCATCGGCCTGGCCCAGCGGCTCACCCAGTTGCGGGCCGTCCCGTCGACCGACGAGTACTTCAACGGGCTGTTCGGCTCCGGCGGCATCGCCGGGATCTCCACGCTAATCCTGTGGTCGGCTGCCGCGGTCCTGGCCGGCCACTACGTCTACCGACACACCCGTACCGGCGCGCACGTGCTGGCCGTCGGCGACAACCCCGGCGCCTCCCGGGTTTCCGGCATCCACGTCGACCGAATCAAGGTCGGTGTAATGGTGGCGAGCGCCGTATGCGCGGCGGTCGCCGGCATGCTCTACACCGGACGACTGCACGGCGCCACCTACACCCTCGGCGCCTCCGACCTCCTCACGGTGATCGCCGCCGTGGTGGTCGGCGGTACCCGGCTGTCCGGCGGCCGGGGCACGGTCGGCGGGGCGCTGGTCGGCTCGCTGATCCTCGGGATGCTCAACAACGGCCTGATCCTAGCCGGCCTGTCAGTGTCCGAACAGCAGATCGCGCGCGGCCTGATCATCCTGGTCGCCGTCGCTCTGACCCTGCGCGAGGACAAGGCATAGCGCAGCCACTGCCGCCCACGGAAGGAGACCGGTCATGAGCGAGCCCACTCGCGCCACCCCGGCGCTGCGACTGGAGAAGGTAAGCAAGCAGTTCGGTGCAGTCGTCGCAATCAACGAGTTCAGCCTTTCGGTACACCGCGGCGAGGTAGTGGCGCTCGTCGGCGACAACGGCGCCGGCAAGTCCACCCTGATCAAGCTGATCTCGGGGGTGCACCCGCCGACGTCGGGCGACATCCTGCTCGACGGTCAGTCAGTCCGCGCCGCGGACGCCAGCGCGGCCCGCCGGCTCGGCGTCGAGGTGGTCTACCAGGACCTCGCGTTGGCCGACCACCAGCCCGTCTACATGAACATGTTCCTCGGCCGGGAGCTAGTCAAGGGCCCGTTCCGGCGCCTTGACAAGAGACGGATGGCGCGGGAGACGCAGGCGCTCGTGGACGAGCTCGACGTCCGGATCCCGTCCGCGAAGGCGACCATCCGGGATCTGTCCGGGGGCCAGCGCCAGGGCGTGGCGATCAGCCGGGCGACGCACTGGGCGCAGCGGCTTGTCCTGATGGACGAGCCCACCGCCGCGCTCGGAGTCGCCGAGACGGCCCGGGTGGAGGAGCTGATCGAACGGCTGCGCGGCCGCGACCTTGCAATCCTGCTAGTGAGCCACAACCTCGACCAGGTGTTCCGGCTCTCGGACCGGATCACCGTGCTGCGCCGCGGAGTGCAGATCGGCACGCGGCTGACTGCCGAGACAAGCAAGAACGAGATCGTCTCCATGATCACCGGGTTGCAGGAGGCCGACGCGTAGACCCCCGCGCCCTGGATCCCCATCAGGCATGCAATCCTCCTAACTCTCTGCGCGCTGACGGCGCCAGCGCTCTCCTCAGCGCACGCTTAGCGTGGCTGCCAGCCTTCGGGGGGTTCACGGGGATGTTCTTCGGGCTCTACGCCCACGACCTCACCGGCGGGGGAGCGGTGGCCGACTTCGACCATGACAGCTACCGTTCACCGCCGGCTCACCGCCGGCGTCGCAGGGCCGTCCAGCAGTGGCTCGGGGCAACCCAGACTGCGTCGGCACTTTCCTGACCCATACCGCACCGGCCGGCGACGGTGCCCTCGGCCTCGTCGCCCGCCGGTGGGGTCCGCGGACCGGTCAATGGTTGGAGGAGCTAGCGGAGTCGTAAGGTTCCGGCGAGGACCAGCGGCGGTGGGTAATGGTTCGGGTCGCCCCTCGGACACAACCCATAGGCCCACGGTGTGCGCTGAGATCAGCTTCAGCGTGCACCGTTTGCGTTTGCGGATGGTACATCAGCCGCAGGCCGAGCTGGCGGTAGACCTCGGCCTTGTCGGCGGGTTCCGCGTCGCGGAGCACTGTGACGATGTCCCCGAGGGCCCGGACCAGCGTGGCGATCTCTGCGTGGGTCATTCGGCGTGGTGCGGCAGACTCCGGTGGGTGCGGATCGTTCTCGGCCCGTGTCCGTTCGGCCTGCGGCTGGGCGATCGAGCTGCTGACGACCGAGGGGTCGGCTCCGGCGTCGAGGGCGGCCCGGTAGCGCTCAAGTTTCGCGTCGCACTCGGCGATGGTTGCGCGAGCGGCGGCAATGGCGGGGGAGGGCTGGTTCCCCAACTGGGCGTCTGCCATTGCGGTGATCGTCTTCTCGGGGCGGCTCACTACCCGCCGCCGCGTGAAACTTGGCTCAACCGTCGAAACCCCTGAAACCAAGCGAACGCTAGGTACCGGATGCAAGCCCTGGGTCAAGCCTCCGTCTCAGCGTGCCGGCGCGGGCGCCCCCACGGAGGACCGCCGCGAGGCGGGTTCGGCGCGTTCAACCCCGGACCAGCCAGGTCAGCAGAACGAGGGTCAGCAGACCCCAGACGAAGTAGATCGTCGTCAGCGTGACCGTGGAGAAATCCCACCAGTTCGTCCGGTCGAGCAGCAGCAGGCCAGTGGCGAAAAACATCGTGGCGGGCTTGACGATGAAGAACTTCTGCGAGTACGCCGTGAATGCGTGGTGGCCGAGGAGCAGGACGGTGAGGTAGATCCACGTCCAGTGCACGGTGACGGCGAGCCAGCTGGTGCCCACCACGAGCGGTACCGCTACCAAGCAGAGAAGCGCCGCGCGCCAGGCGATTTCGGTGTTCAGCCGTCGCCGGACCGCGGTAAGGGAGCGCCTCGGCCGTCCAGACCAGCGCAGTAGGGAGGGCCGGGAGAACCGCCACAGGTCGACGCTGCGGTCTTCGTCTCGGGCGCGGTCGTAATAGATCATCCACACCTGCCCGTCTCGGCATTGAAACGATGCTCCGGATGGCGCGGCGGCTATGACCTTGCGGAGTCGCAGCAGCATGCGGAGAAGGCCCACGTTGCCGAGCGTGACCAGCGTGAGGAAGGCGTGTGCCACGATCCAAAGCCCGGCCGCGATGAGCAGTGTCGTACCGAGGTCTGCGAAGAACGCGACGATGGCATCCATCGGCTGCTCCAAAGGGGTGCGTCGACGCCCGGCGGTTGTCGGGGACGAGCGGGAGACAGGGGTCAGTGGAACAGTTCGTCGATGATGTTGTCGATCAGGTTGGCTCCGTCGCCCTGCCTCTCCGGGGCGAGCCGACGGCCACCGTGAATGGTCTGTTCACCATTCGTCGAGCTACCGGCGACGGGTTCCTCGAACACCTGGGTCAGCGGGTTGTGTTGTCGGTTGCCCATCCACTCCCAGACGAGATCGACGGTGTGATCGACCGTGGTGATGCCGAGGCCGCCCGCGGCGCCCGCGAGGAACCATGCGAAGACGTTCTTCGCGCTGGTCTCCCGGGGTGGCACGGGGTAGCCGGCGGCGAGCGCCAGCGGAGTGAGATACGCACCGCCGAGACGAGGATCGCTGAAGTCCTCGAGCAAGCTCAGCACCCCGTGTGCGAACGGCTTGTCCGTGATCTCCCGCGCGAAGGCCTGCAGGGTCACCTCGGGCTGGCGGGCATGCCCGACGCGGGCTCGCGCCACCAGTCTGGCCAGCCGAGGCGAGGTAATCTCCGCGAGTTCCACTTCCCATCCATCTGCCAGCGACGGTGCCTGCACGACCGGCCAGAGCGCGAAGACCGTGAAGTCCAGGACAATGTGTTCGGGAAGCGCGTTTTGCGGCAGAGGGCCGGCCCGGAACAGGTACTGTGCGGCGCCGGCCGCGAGTAAGTGACGCAGCATGGTCATCGGGTCGGTCCGGCCCGGGGCGCCGGCCACGCTGCCGGCGATCGAGGCGAGCCGGTTGGTCTGGGTGTCGGTTTCCCGGCGACGGGCGGGTCGCCGACCGGCGGAGATGAGGTCGCGATAGTCGGCGACCATGCGATCGATCCAGAGCCGGAGGTTGGCCGGATCCAGCGGCTTGCGTCCTAGTTCCGCCGGATAGTGGTGGTGGATGACCTGGGTGCCGTACCCGACTTGATAGGCGCGAGCGGTGCCGTCAACGTGGGCGTGGAGGTGCACGGTGGTCTCGGTGGGCGGATCGCGGTCGGCGGTCGTCATACCCGGATCACCGCTCTTCGATGTGCTGGTCGCGTGCCGACTGGAACACGCGCCCGTGGTCATTGACCTCCGCATTCATGTGGACGGTCAAGGCACGGGCCCCATGAATTGTTGACCCCACACCGCCCTCTGCGAGGTCTCTAGCGGGTTCCGCACTGTCGCCACGGTTTCCGTCGCTGCGGCCCATAACCAAGCCGCACGCAGTTGCGCCGAGCCCGGCGACGCCGATGAGGGCCCCGATCGACGATGCCAGCTTGTCGGCCTCGTCGAGGCCGACCGAGAGGAAGTACCCGGACATCACGGTGACTGTGAGCGTGGTGGCTGACGCTCCGGCCCACACCAGGGCCCGTCGACGTCTCTCCACTGTCATACTCCCCACGGTGTTTGATGCCGGTGCCCGCCCAGCGCCGTAGCTTGCGTGGCTGGTCCCCGAAGCGGTGTGGACGAAACCGGTACCACTGACGTGATCGATTGCGGTGTTAAACCACCATCCCGTGGTGATTGGATGGCCGGTTGGGCGCCGGCATGGGGTGCGATGCGGGCACGTCGAGGGGGCCTATCGGCTTGCCCGCGATGCTACTCGGGCCGCCCCTTGGCCGGCGATCCACGGACGGTGTCGACGCTGTCGGAAAGGCGACCTGCGACCCTCGGGCGACGACGGCGCGGCGCCCTGGTTCGCTCCCATTCCGCTCCGGCCAGACGGGCGACGGCAGAGTCACCCAGACGAGGTGACGAAGAAGGCCAACCCGGGGCGGGCGGGGCAGCAGCCGCGACAGCGCCGCCAGCACCATCCGGTCGGCCGGTTGCAGATCGGGGCGGGTCACCTGTCGGGGCAGCAGCCGAGACCCAGCTGGCCGAACTCGCGATCACCCGCAAGACGCTGCTCAGCCTGAGGACCAGCCCGACCACCCGGTGGCACCCGCTGACGCGACCGTCGCCAGCCCCGCCTATCAGGAGATCCTCGCTGTGTTCAACGCCGCCACCGCCGGGATGCGCGCCAAGGACATCTGCCACGCCGTCGGTACCGGCGCCACCGCCAAGGACACCGAAGGTCTACGCGCCAAGCTCAAACGCCTCGTCACCCGCCAGATCCTGGCCGAACCAGAACCCGGCCTGTTCGCTCTCGCCTCGCCAACGCCGTCCGCGTAGCCCCTGCGAGCTGGACCTCCAACCTCTAGCCAATCCCACAACGGGCATAAACCTTCGAACCACCCTCTCAGTTCGGGTGACGGTGGGCGTGGGTGGTGCGTCGCTCGCTGTAACAGCTGCTCGGAGAGGAGGTAAGGTGCCAGAGTTCAGACGGAGGTCAAGGGAGCCAGTGCATGCGTGAGGATTCGCCGCGCTGGGAGCAGATCAACGCCAGCTCCTACACCTGGGAACAGGACGGGCTGCGCGAGCTGGCCAGCTACCTGCCCGACGCCGCCCCGTACCACGTCTGGGCCAACGTCGAGTTCGTCGGCGCCGACGGCTCGATCAACGAGGTCGACGCGCTGGTGCTCACACCCAGCGGGCTCTACGTGCTGGAGCTGAAGCACTGGCAGGGGGAGATCCGCGGCGACGGCACCCAGTGGGTGCGCCGGGCACCCAACTCCCGGCTCATTCCTGAGGACAACCCGTACATCCTGGCCAACCGCAAGGCAAAGCGGCTGGCCAGCCTGATCCGCTACTACGCCCGCCAGCAGGGCAGGGAGGGTCAGTCGCCCTACGTCGGCGCGGCGGTTTTCCTGCACGCCAGGGGAATGCGGGCGAGCCTGGACGCGATCGGCCGCCAGCACGTCTACGGCTTGGAGGGGCACGACTCCGGGCTGCCCGGCCTAAAGGATTTGCTGCTCACGCCGCCCCGCAACCCGGCACACCGGGTGGACGAGGCGCGCGGGCGGCAGATTGTCGAGCTGGTCCGCGGCGCCAAAATCCGGCCGTCGGTGGCGGACCGGAAAATCGGCCAACTGCTGCTGCACCCCAAGCCGTTCGCGGAGGGGCTCGGCTGGCAGGACTTTCTCGCCGGGCACGCCCTGGACACCTCGCTGGTTCGCCGGGTGCGGTTCTATCTGACCAGCCGGGCCGCGGAGCACGAGGTGCCGGCCATCCGCAGGGCGGCGGAGCGGGAGTTTCGCCTGTTGCAGGGCATCCACCATCCCGGGGTGGCCCGGGCGCACGACCTGGTCGAGCACGCCTGGGGCCCTGCGGTCGTCTTCGACCACCAGCAGGAGTGGGTACGCCTCGACCAGTGGCTGCTGCGGCGCGGTGACGCGTTGACCCTGGCCCAGCGGCTGCAACTGGTCCAGGATCTCGCCGAGATCATCGACTACGCGCACTCCCGCCGGCTGGCCCACCGGGCGCTCTCGCCCCGGGCGATTTTTGTCGGCGACCCGGACGGGTCGCGCCCGACGCTGGTGGTGACCGACTGGCAGACCGGTGGGCGGTTGAGCGGCAGCACCCAGCTCACCCGGCTGGGACCGTCGAGCGATCCGGCCAGCCTGGAGTTGTTCTTCGACGACGAGGTTCGCCGCTATCAGGCGCCGGAGGCGGAGAACGCCACCCGGCTGCCCGGTCACCAGCTCGACGTGTTCTCCCTCGGTGCGCTGGCGTACCGGATCTTCGCCGGGGCGGCCCCGGCCGCCACGCCGGAGGAGCTGGTCAGCGCGGTCCGCGACAGCGGCCTGCACCTGGACGCCGCGGTCGACGGGATGCCGCACACGCTGGTCACCCTGGTCTACGACGCGACCCGGGGCGATCCCGGGCAGCGGCTGGCCGGAGTGTCGGCGATCCGCGCCGGCCTGGAGAAGGTGTGGGAGGAACTGACCGCCCCGGAGCCGGAGCCGGTGGCCGATCCGCTCTCCGCGCACCGGGGCGACCTGCTCGACGGCGGCCTGGAGGTGAAGGACCGGCTCGGTTCCGGCGCCACCGCCGTCGCCCTGCTGGTCACCCGTGCCGGCGGGGACTCCCGCGAGCTGGTGTTGAAGGTGGCGCGCGACGAGCAGCACGAGGAACGGCTGACCGCGGAGGCACGTACCCTCGCCCGGCTGAAGCATCCCCAGGTGGCCGCGCTGGTCGACGGCCCGGTGCGGGTCGGCGGCCGGACGGCCCTGCTGATGGAGAGCGCCGGGCAGCGGACCCTCGCCGAGGAGCTGCGCGGCGGCCGGCTCGCGCTGGACCTGCTGGAGCGGTACGGGCGGGACCTGCTCGACATCGTCAACTACCTCGACGGGCAGGGCGTCTGGCACCGTGACCTGAAGCCGGCCAACCTGGCGGCCCGGCCCCGGCCGAAGGACAAGCAGCCGCACCTGTGCGTCTTCGACTTCTCGCTCTCCTCGGCCCCCGCCGACCAGCTCGGCGCGGGCACCGTCGGCTACCTCGATCCGTTCCTCGGCCCCCCGCGCCGGCTGCGCTTCGACGCGGCGGCCGAGCGGTTCGCGGCGGCCGTCGTCCTCTACGAGATGGCGACGGGCGTGCTGCCCCGGTGGGGCGACAACGCCAACCCGGCCGTGATCAGCGACGAGGTGACCCTCGACCCGGCGGCGTTCGACCCGGCGATCGCCGACCGGCTGGTGGAGTTCTTCGGCCGGGCGCTGGCCCGCGACGCGGCGGCCCGGTTCGACACGGTCGACGAGATGACCGACGCCTGGCGGGCCATCTTCCAGCAGGTCCCGCAGCCGGCCGTGACCCCGGTCGGCCCGGTCCCGGCGGTGGGGCTGACCCGCGAGTCGCCGCTGGAGGTCACCGAGCTGACCGCCCGGGCCCGCTCGGCGCTGGAACGGCTCGGCATGCACACGGTCGGCGAGCTGCTGGACGCGGAACCGTCGGCACTAACCCGCGCCAAGGGGGTGCCGGACGCCACCCGCAAGGAAATCCTCGCCCATGGCCGGGCCTTGCGCGCGGTGCTGCCCGGTACCGGCGAGCTGGCCGACACGGAGGCCCGGCCGGTGGCGCAGGGCGTCGAGGCGCTCTGCGCGACCCTGCTGCCGCCCAGGACGTCCCGCAACCACCGCACCCTGGCAGTGCTGCTCGGCCAGACACCCGCGGACGACGGCACGTTCCTGCGCTGGCCGGCGCAGAGCGAGGCGGCCCGGGCCACCGGCCGCGGCCAGCCGCAGATCTCCAAGCTGCTCAACAGCCAGGCCAGGACCTGGTTGGGCGAGCCGGCGCTGGAGGCGGTGCGCAACGAGATCGTGGCACTGCTCGACGCCCGCAGCGGGGTGATGTCCGCCGAGGAGTTGGCGCAGGCGCTGATCGCGGCGCGCGGCTCCTACACCGCCGAGCCGAAGCGGCTGCCCCAGGCCATCGGCTTGGTCCGCGCCGCCGTCGAGGCCGAGCTGAGCACCGGCGGGGACGCCAGGGTGGCCACCTACCGGTTCCGCACGTCCGGCATGGTCCTGATCGGCCGGGAGCCCGACGACCCGGCGTCCGACGTCACCGCCGCAGACTTCCTGGAGTACGTGGTGGAGCTGGGCGGCCGGGCGATCGAGCTGGCGGCCGGCGATCCGCTGCCGACCCGGCAACGGGCGGTGGACGAGCTGCGCCGGCTGCCCGTACCGGCCGGCATGCCGGCGGTGGCAGATCTGCGGCTGTTGCAGCTCGCCGCGGTGGGGAGCAACGACCGGGTTGACGTCAACGCGCAGGGGCAGCTCTACCCGGTGGGGATGCCGGCGGAGCGGGCGCTGCGGCTGTCGGTGGGCAGCCTGATCGGGCAACGGCTCGGCGAACAGCAGCTCCGCGACCGGGTGCGCAGCCGCTTCCCCCGTGCGGAGCCGGTGCCCGGCCGCACCGCCCTCAACGACCTGCTCCCGGTGGCCGAGGTCCCGCTGATCTGGTATCCGACCGAACAGTTCTACGGGCCGGCGACCAGCATGGCGTCGGTGACTGGCACCCGGCTGGCCACCACCCACACCCCGCTGCTGGGGCTCTCCGCCGCCGACGAGGTCGGGGACAAGCTCGCTTCGGCCATCGAGCGGCGCGCCTTCCTCGCGGTGCTGGCGCCATTGCGCCGGCTGGGCCCGGCACGGCGAGCGCTGCTGGCCCGGCTGCCGCTGATCGAAGTGGACGTCACGGGGATCCTGCTGGAGCGGCTGCGTGCCCTGGGCTTCCCGTGGGAGGCGATCGTGGCGGCCGACAACGGCTCGGCGCTGGACGCCGACTTCCGCAGCCTGGTGGACCTGGTGCGACACCAGGTAGTACCGGCGATCGGTGAGGCCATCGCCGCCGCTGACGGGCCGGTGCTGATCACCGAGGCGGCGCCGCTGGCCCGCTACGGGCAGCTCGGGCTGCTCCAGGAGTTGGCCGACCCGACCCGGCCCCGGCCGGCGGCCCGGCTGCTGCTGGTGCCGGCCCGGCGACCCGAGCCGGCCGTGCTGGACGGGGTGCAGTTGCCGCTGACCTCGCCGGCCAGCCAGTCGCTCTGGCTCGCCAACGATTGGATCGACCAGGCCGGCACCCGAAGCGCCAGCGGGGTCTAGCCCGACACCGCCGTCGCAGCCTCGCGCATGGTCGTGCTGCCACTGTGGAATGCCCGCAGTAGTCTGCGAGTGTGGAAGCCTTCGAGTCCTTCGTCGCCATCGCCTTGGAGGACGAGGGCTTCGTGGTCTCCGAAGCGGTGAAGTTCCCAGTGACACAGCCGACCGCCAAGTCCGCGTACGTGGAGACACAGACACATGGCTTTGAGGTCGATCTCGTCGCCGCCCGCGGTGATCGCCTCGTTCTCGCTACCGTCAAATCGGCCTTCGGTTCGCGGGGCGTCGTCGCCGAGCATGTCAGTGGCACAACGGAGAACATTCGGGCGAAGAAGCTCTACGCCCTGTTGAACAACCAGACGGTACGGGATGCCGTCGTCCTGGGCGCAGCTCAGCGCTTCGGTTACCGCGTCGATCAGGTCGAGCTTCGCCTGTACGTCGGCCGGTTTGCGGCACCGACCACCGGGACCCACGAGGCGAAGATCCGGGACTGGTGCGCGACGCAGCACGTCGGCGCGGGGCCCGTCCAAGTGCTTGGCGTCAGTGATGTCGTCGCCAAGGTCGTCCAAGCAGCCGCCAAAAAGCAGTACCGGAACAATCCGGTGCTGGTGACGATGAAGGCACTGGAAGCGGCAGGGCTGTTGAAGCTCGCTCTCCCGGATCCGCCCGACGACTAAAGCCTTTCACATTGAGCCGAGCCACCGAGGTGGGAGGACTGCCATGCCACACATCACGGATCGCGTCATTCTGCGTGCCTGGCGGCAGCGCGGCGAAACCGGACGCATTCACTACATGGCCGCCAAAGCCGGTGGCGGAGAGCGACGCCTCTACGTGGACGAGGGTAGTGCTCTCTACACGGTCCTCGAAGGCCATCTTCTGGCGCTGGGCTACACCGGTCCGGCAAGCGACCAGAACGCGGGCGAGTAGCGCACTGTCTCTCCGGCTCAGTCGCCAAGCCGACACCTGGATGTGAGTGTGGGCCGCTCGTCGGGATAGTTGCGAGGGTGGCGAGGCTTCTCGATGAGGGTGATGATCCGTACCTCTGGCTCGAGGACCTCGATGGAGCGGACTCCGCCGGCTGGGTGCGGGACTGCAACGCGGAGACCATCGCCGCGCTGACCGGGAGCCAGCGGTTCACCGCCCTGGGGACGGAGATCCGGCAGGTGCTGGATGCCGACGACCGCATCCCCTACCCCCGCTGGCGCGGCGACCATCTCTACTACAACATTTGGACCGACGCGGCCCATCCGCGTGGGCTGTGGCGGCGCACCACTCTCGACCAGTACCGCCGGCCCGAGCCCGAATGGGACGTGCTGCTCGACCTGGACGCGCTGGCCGCCGAGGAGGGGGAGAACTGGGTCTGGCAGCAGGTGACGGTGCTGCGCCCCGGCTACCAGCGCTGCCTGATCAGCCTGTCCCGCGGCGGCGCCGACGCGGTCGTGGTGCGGGAGTTCGACCTGGCCCGCCGTGCCTTCGTCGAAGACGGGTTCACCCTGCCCGAGGCCAAGAGCAACGTCTGCTGGATCGACCTCGACCACATCTACGTCGCCACCGACTTCGGGCCCGGCTCGCTCACCACCTCCGGGTATCCGCGCGTCGTCAAGCGCTGGCGGCGGGGCACCCCGCTGACCGAGGCCGCCGTCGTTTACGAGGGGCGCCCGGACGACATCGGCGTGTACGCCTCGCACGACCCGACCCCCGGGTTCGAGCGCGACTTCGTGGGCCGCAGCATGGACTTCTACCGCACCGAGAATTACCTGCTCACCGGCGCCGGCGAGTTGTCCCGGATCGATGTGCCCGAGGACGCCCGGTGGGACGTACACCGGGAATGGCTGCTGGTGAGGCTGCGCTCGCCCTGGTCGGTTGACGGGATGACGCACCCGGCGGGCGCGCTGCTGGCGACCCAGTTCGACGCGTTCCTCGCCGGCGGGCGGGAGCTGACGGTGCTCTTCCGGCCGGACAGCCGCACGGCGCTGAGCTACCACGTCTGGACCCGACACCAGCTGATCCTGGCCACCCTCGTCGACGTGCGGAGCCGGCTGGAGGTGCTCACGCCCGACGGGACGGGTTGGCGGCGCGAGCCGCTCGCCGGCATGCCGGAGTACGAGCACAGCCAGATCGTGGAGACCGACCCGGACCACGGTGACGACTATCTGCTCGCCGCGGTGGGGTTCCTGCAACCGGCGACGCTGCGGCTCGGGCGGGTCGGCGGAACGACGGAGACGCTCAAGCGGGAGCCGGCGTACTTCGACGCGGCCGGTCTGACGGTCCGCCAGTTCTTCGCCACCTCCGCCGACGGCACCCGGGTGCCGTACTTCGTGGTCGGAGACCCGGACGCGCCCGCCGGGCCCACGCTGCTCACCGGCTACGGCGGGTACGAGCACTCGATGACCCCGGGCTACGACGGGGTCATCGGGCGAGGCTGGCTTGCCCGGGGCGGCACCTACGTGGTGGCGAACATCCGCGGCGGCGGGGAGTACGGCCCAGAGTGGCACCGCGCGGCGATCCGGGAGAACCGGCTCCGGGCGTACGAGGACCTTGCGGCGGTGGCCGCCGACCTGGCGGCGCGCGGGATCACCACGCCCGAGCAGTTGGGCGTGGAGGGCGGCAGCAACGGCGGGCTGCTGGCGGGGGTGATGCTGACCCGCTACCCGGAACTGTTCGGCGCGGTCGTCGCGCAGGTGCCGGTACTGGACATGCGGCGCTACCACCGGCTGCTGGCCGGCGCCTCGTGGATCGCCGAGTACGGCGATCCGGACCGGGAGGAGGACTGGGCCTACCTGCGCGAGTACTCGCCGTACCACAATGTCGGCGGCGACCGGCGGTACCCGCCGGTCCTGTTGATCACCTCGACGCGGGACGACCGGGTGCATCCGGGGCACGCCCGGAAGATGGCGGCCCGGCTGCGCGAGCACGGGCACGAGGTGGCGTACTACGAGAACGTCGAGGGCGGGCACGGCGCGGCGGCGAACAACGAACAGAGCGCCTTCATCTGGGCGCTGGCGTGTGAGTTCCTGTGGCAGACGCTGACGGGACCGGCACGGCAGCCCCTACCACGCCAGGCGTCACCGGTCCGCGAGGATGAGCAGACCGGCCGTAGACTCTCCCGGTGATCGAGCTGAAGGCGTTGCAAGCGCAGGTCAAGACCCTGGTGGACGATCTGCGCCGGCAGGTCGCGGAGGCGCCGGCGCTGCGCGCGGAACTGCGCCAGGAGCACAACCGGGCGAAGGCCGCCGAGCGGGTCGGCGCGAGCTTCGAGACCTGGCTGGAAGACGTGCTCGACCAGGCGGCGGTGGCCTGGGTGCTCGGCTGCGTGTTCGTCCGGTTCTGCGAGGACAATGAGCTGGTCGACAAGCTGTGGATCGGCGGCGCCGACCCGGCTGCGCCGGCCGAGCGGGCGGTGCAGCACCGGCAGGCGTACCTGATCGCCAACCCCCGGCACAACGACCGGCACTGGCTGCGGCAGTCGTTCGGCTACCTGGCCGAGCTGAAGGCCACCGGCAAGATCTTCGACCAGCACAACCCGGTCTGGCGGTTCGACGTCTCCGGCCCCGCCGCGGAGGAGCTGAGTGAGTTCTTCCGGCGCGGGCCGGGCCGGGAGTCGCTGCGCCGCGACGACCTGAATACCCGCTTCCTGGGCGACCTCTACCAGGACCTGTCGACGCACGCGAAGAAGACGTACGCGCTGTTGCAGACGCCGGAGTTCGTGGAGGAGTTCATCCTCGACCGCACCTTCGAGCCGGCGGTCAAGGAGTTCGGCCTGCCCGCGACGAGCGTCATCGACCCGACCTGCGGCTCCGGCCACTTCCTGCTCGGCGCGTTCCACCGGCTGGTGGCTAAGTGGCGGGACCGGGAGCCGGCCACCGACATCAAGGTGCTCGCCGAGCGCGCGCTCGGCCAGGTGACCGGCGTCGACATCAACCCCTTCGCGGTGGCGATCGCCCGCTTCCGGCTGCTAATTGCCGCCATGAAGGTGTGTGGCCTGACCAAGCTGGAACGGACACCGGGCTTTCCGGTCCGGGTGGCGACGGGCGACTCGCTGCTGCCTTGGGAGGCGGAACGATCCCGCGCCCAGGGCGATTTGCTCAGGGTGTTGGAGAACCAGGCGGAGGAGAACGACAAAGCTGAGACAGAGAAGAAGGAAATCTTCGCGTACGAGAGCGAAGACGCCGACCTGCTCAAGGACTACCTGGCCGGGAACCAATACACGGTGGTGGTCGGCAATCCGCCCTACATCACCGTCTCCGACCCGGCCCGTAACCAGCTCTACCGAGGGTTGTACGACGCCTGCTCCGGAAAGTACGCACTGACCGTCCCATTCGCGCAGCGATTCTTCTCGCTGGCTAAGGAGGGCGATCATGACGGCGGCGGCGCGGGCCACATCGGTCAAATCACCGGTAACGCCTTCATGAAGCGCGAGTTCGGAAAAAAGCTGATCGATAGGTTCTTTGCGGGTCGGGTCGAGCTGGCTGAGGTCATCGACACCTCCGGCGCGTACATACCTGGTCACGGCACGCCGACCGTAATCCTGGTCGGCAGGAATCGACTCGTCAGTCCCCGCTACAGCGGCCCGATTCGTGCCGTTCTCGGTATTCGTGGAGAACCATCTCCGCCTAGTGAACCTGCTCGCGGGAAGGTGTGGCTTGCGATCACCAACCAAGTGGATGAGCCGGATTCGGAGTCCGAATGGGTCAGCGTTGCCGACTTCGCCCGTGAGCAGCTCGCAAAGCACCCATGGAGCCTGAGCGGCGGCGGGGCCGACGCTCTGATGGGAGCGTTCGACAAGAAAGCGGTGAGTCGGCTGGGTGAGCGAGTGGCTCTGATGGGATTTGTCTCCATCGCTGCCGAGGATGAGGCATTCTTCGTGAATGGTCCCGCAGCCGATAGAATGGGTGTCGAAGTCACCAGGCCGATGGTGACCGGAGATGTCGTTCGTGATTATGGAGTAATGACCGACATCGTCGCATTGTTTCCTTACGACGATGATCTTAGGGTGGCTCACCCAGGCAGAATTTCGAACATGATGAGGGTGTTCTGGCCGAACCGCCGAGTGCTGGAGCGTCGTAAGCGATTCGGGACTTTCATCGAGCGGATTTCCTCGCTGCAGTGGTATGAATTCGGCGAGCTGTATCGGGAAAAGCTACGGGCACCGCTGTCGATTGCATTCGCGTTCGTGGCAACGCACAACCATTTCGTTCTGGATCGGGGTGGAAAGCTTTTCAAGCAAACGGCGCCAGTCATCAAGTTGCAGGAGGGGGCGACGGAGGATGATCACCTGCGGCTGCTCGGGCTACTGAACAGTTCGACCGCCTGCTTTTGGCTGAAGCAGGTGAGTCAGGACAAAGGCAATCGTGGCGGCGAGCGTTCGACGGCGCGGTATGAATGGGAACACTTCTTTGAGTTTACTGGGACCAAGTTGCAGGAGTTTCCGCTGCCGGGGGCGTACCCGTTGGGGCGGGCACGGGAGTTGGATGGGCTGGCGCAGCGGCTGTCGACCTTAACCCCGGCGGCAGTTGCCGCCTTGGGGGTGCCGACCCGGCAGCGGCTCGCCGAGGCTGAGGCGGAGTACCACTCGATGCGGGCGCGGATGATCGCACTTCAAGAGGAGTTGGACTGGGAGGTCTACCGGCTCTACGGGCTGCTCGACGAGGACCTGACCTGCGCCAACCCACCTGAACTGGCGTTGGGGGAGCGGGCCTTCGAGATCGTCCTACACACGAGCGGGGCGCAGACCGAATGGTTCAACCGGCACGGGTCGAAGCCGATCGACCGGCCGCAGGCGCACTGGCCGGCGGAGTACAGGTCGCTGGTCGAGCGGCGGATCGCCGCGATCGGGGCGAACCGGCACCTGGGGTTGATCGAGCGGCCGGAGTGCAAGCGGCGCTGGTCCACCGAAGGGTGGGAGAAGATGCAGTCGGCCGCGCTGCGGGACTGGCTGCTGGACCGGTTGGAGGCGCCGGAGCTGTGGGGCGCGCAGCCCGTGCCGCTGTCGGTGGCGCAGCTCGCTGACCGGGTTGGTCACGACCAGGACTTCCGGGCGGTGCTGGACCTGTGGGTCGGGCATGACAACTACGACCTAACCAAGACGCTGGGCCTGTTGATGGCCGACGAGCATGTGCCGTACCTGCCGGCGCAGCGCTACAAGCCGTCCGGGCTGCGTAAGCGGGCGCAGTGGGAGCGGACTTGGGCGTTGCAGCGCCGGGAGGACGCCGGGGAGAAGGTCGACATCGAGGTGCCGCCGAAGTACATTTCTGCGGACTTCGCCCGGCCGTCGTACTGGCGGGCGCGCGGCAAGCTCGACGTGCCGAAGGAGCGGTTCATCTCGTACCCACAGGCGGGGCGAGACAGCGACGGCAGTGAACTGCTCGGCTGGGCCGGGTGGGACCACCTGAAGCAGGCACAGGCGCTCGCCACCGTCTATCTCGATCGGAAGACACAGGAGGCGTGGCCGGCGGAACGGCTGCTGCCGCTGCTCGCCGGGCTGGCGGAGATCGAGCCGTGGCTGCACCAGTGGCACTCGGGCGAGGAGCCCGCGTTCCCGGGGTCGCCCGCCGAGTTCTTCACCGACTTCATCAACGCCGAGCTGTCCCAGCTCAGCTCCGACCGCTCGGCGCTGGCGTTGCTGCGTGGCGTACCGGAGCTGCCCTGAACGTCGGCGAGCCATTCGGCGGCAAGGAATCTAGCGGCGGGAATCTATTGATTCCGGGTATGCGGTTAACAACCGCCCTGGACGCGGCGGCCAGTCTCACTGGTCTCACCCCGCCGGCCGCGCGCCGCCACCTGGAGTCGCTGGTCGGCCTGCACATGTTGGCCCGCAGCGGACCGAACCGGTACCGCCTGCACGACCTGCTGAGCCTGTACGCCGTGGAGCGGGCAAACCTCGACGAGAACCCTGACGCCCTCCAGCGGGCGCGGGAGCGGCTGCTCAGCTGGTATCTGCGCCACACGTACGCGGCCTACCGCGCGACTCTTCCGCAGGGCCGTTCACTGCCCGGAGTGGACGAACCAGCCGAAGAGACGCTGGACGACGCACTCCGGTGGTGCGAGAGGGAGCGGCTCAATCTGCTCGACGCCGTTCGGGCGGCATCCGAGTGGGGCCACCACCGATTCGGTTGGCAGCTCGCGCTCGCCGGCATGGCCTTCTTCGAACGGCGGTCCTACTGGAAGGCGTGGGTGGACAGCCACCTGACCTGGCTGCGATCCGCCCGGCACGTCGGCGACCGTCTGGCCGAAGACTGGCTGTTGCTCAGCCTCGGCGACGCGTGGCGGGACCGTGGAGACCTCGGCGAGGCCCTGCGCTGCTACGCCGATTCACTACAGGCGGCACGGGACGTCGGCGACTTGTGGACCCTCGGCTTCGCCCTGCGCGGGTGCGGCCGGGTGCACGAGGACCGAGGGAACTCCCCGGAAGCCACTCGCTACGCGCAGGAAGCACTGGACACCCTCAGCCGGATGAAGGAAGAGCGCAGCATCGGCCTGGCGCTGATGAGCCTCGGCGATGCCCATCATGGCGCTGGTTACCTCGATGACGCGCTCGTCTCGTACGGCGAAGCCATGAAGGTCTTCAAGCGCCTGGACAACCGATGGAGTCAAGGGCTGGTCGAACTCCACTGCGGTCAGACCCTGCTGCGAGCAGGGGATCACCCAGTGGCGATGTCCGCCCTGACCTCGGCAGTGGCGCTAATCGGTGAACTCGACGACCGTCGACACGTCGCCTTGGCCTAGTCCTACACCGGCGATGCCTACCTGGCACTTCACGAACGACGCGCGGCCCGCGAGTCCTATACGAATGCCCTTTTGACGCTGCTGGAACTGGACGATCCCATCGCCGGATGTGCAGCGACGACTGGCGGATGTCGACTGGGAAAACCCTGATGTCGGAGCGAACCTGGGAGAGCCAGATGGATGACCCGATTCTCGGGGCCATCGCGGTGGCCCTGTCGACCCGTGGCGCGGAGGGCATCGCCGACGCAGGAAGAGACGCGTTCGCCTCGTTGGTGCGCCTCGTTCGCCGCAAGGCCAGAGACCACCGTGGCCTGGAGACCTCGCTAGCCATCGGGCCGACGCCCGCGACGGTCGATGACCGGGCTGTCGCCCTGCGGCGGGCGCTGGTCGACGCCGCCGCCCAGGATCCGGAGTTTGATCAAAAGCTACGCCGGCGTTGGGAACTCTTCCACCAGACAACCCTGCGGGCTGACGCGGTCACCAACACCGTCTCGGGCCGTGTTACCGGACCGGTGGTGCAAGCGCGCGACGTCTTCGGCGGAGTGAACCTGGCACCGTTTCCGCAACAGCGCCACGAGACGTGATGATCCCTGCCCGTTGTTGCTACTGCGACATGGCCGAGAGTGCCCAGAGCTTGCGGAGCGCTTCCGCCGCGGGTGACTGCGACTCGAAGGGATCGTCCCAGTTGATCTCGCTGCCGGCTGCGCGGACAGCTTCGTCCACCTCCGCGAAGGAGCGTGGCTCAAGTTCGTCAGCGCTGTGCGGCCATACCAGAAGTGCCACCGGGCGGCGCCGTTCCTCGGTCATCACCCGCGCCACCCGTGCCGGCGGCCAGGCTCGGGAGTTTCGGCGTGGCTTCCGCTCGACCGGACCGACATCGACCAGGACGACCTCATCCCCTTGACGGACGATTCGTTCGTCGCCCCGATACATGTGCCATGGGAAAACGGTGCCAAGTCCGTGGCGCTGTTCGAGCCTGTCGGTGGCTGCTGCCGCTTTGCCTGACAGGGTGGTCGGCTCATTGATCGCCATGCCCACCCAGAGTCGCGGCAGTCGCCGGGATGCATGGGGTGGCGATGCGACAACCGGCGGACGGTAGACGGTCCGTGCGTGCGCCAGCCACGTCGCGTCGACCTCGTCGCTCGCGGCCTGCCATACGTCCAACTGTTCGGCGACCTGGGCGCACAGCCCTTCGTCGTCGGTGACGACGGCGGCCTCCCGCAGCCGGTCGCGTGAGTGGGCCGAAGCATTGGCAGAACCGACCACCACGCGGATCCGCCTGCCTTCTAGGTGCAGCACCTTGGCATGCAGCCCCCACAGGGAGCGCGCCTCGACACCCTCGGCGAGCCAGGCTCCGATGACAGCCGGGTCGACGAGACCGGCACCGAGCGCAGCGTCGGAGCCATCAACGATGATCATGTCGCCGGTCACGAGACCGAGCAGATCCGTAGCAGTTGATCCGACGTAGGCGATGGCCGCACGTTTGCGGGTTGCCTGCCGGAGGTAGCTCTCGAGGCCGTGCCAGGTGTCGTCCGCGATCAACCGGATCATGGTCCGCATCCTTGCACCCGACTGGGGCACAGTCGATGTCATGTCAGGCAGTTGACGTTGCAGCGCCGCCGGGCCCGTCACCTGTCGGGCGTGGACCGGGTGCTGCGCGTAGCCCTACAGACGGCCACGTCGATTTTTGATGCCCCATCGCTTGCACTCTTCCCGCTGCGTCTCCCAGAACCGGCCGCTCGCCGCCTGAGCCTCCGGCTTGGTGCGGTCGGCGAGAGGGTCTGCCACGCAGTTGACCCGGAAGTAGCCAGCGTCGGGGAATCCCGCGCGGTAGCCAGCGACGTGCACGACCAAGGCGTCCAGGGGAGGAAGCTGTCTTTCCTTGCAGCGGTGATGGACTGCCGCCATGAACTCCGTCACCCGCTGAGGCTCGCCGTCCATGTGGAGGTACTGCGGTGCTGGTAGGCCTGCCGCCTCGAACACCCGTGAGTACGAGACGGTCTGCCCGCGATCCTCTGCCCCGTTCTTGATCACGAAGTCGATGGCCGCGTCGACATCGTTCGTCGTGAACTGATGAGAGGGGCTCATGGAGGCACGGTAGCCGTACGGCACCGTTCGCCAGATCACTGCGCCGAGCAGTGTCAGTACACCGACAATCGCCTACGCCGCCTCTACGTGATCCGGAGGCGGCGCAGGCGATCGGGTCAGCGGCTCAGCGCCTCGTCCTTGACGGCCTGGATGAAGGCAGCCCAATCTTTGGGCTCGACGGTGAGCACTGGACCGGCCGGATCCTTGCTGTCGCGTAGCCCGACGATGCCGGGGAGGTTGTCGGCGACCTCGACGCAATCCCCGCCGTTGTTGCTGCGGGTCGACTTGCGCCAAATGGCACCGGTCAGGTCAGGCACGGGAGTACTCCTCTGCGACTTGCTGGATCAAGCTCTTTGAGCGGGATTCGTTGAGGGCGCGGCTTGTCATGTCGGTCCAGATCGCGTCGTACGCGTCGGCCTCATGCGGCTTGTCGAGGTAGATCGCTCCGGTGGCGCTCTCCAGGTAGATCACCGGCGGCTCCATCTCCTTGCCGTTGCTGTCCATGGGGAACTCCATGATCGAGAAGGCTCCGGTCATCGCACCGGCGTGCAGTCCGACAGAAAAAGTCAGCACTTGGACGGTTACGTTGGGTAGTTCCGCGGCCTTCAAGATCTGGTGAAGCTGTTCGGCCATGATCGTGGTGCTGCCGACCGGGCGACGCAATACGGCCTCGTTGATTATCACGCTGAGTTGCGGAGCGGCAAACCGTGTCAGCAGCGCCTGACGCTCGATGCGAAGCTGGATGGCGCGCTGCTGCTCATCGCTGTCCCCGGCATCGATCGAGCCGCCGGGCATCTTGAAGACCTGCTCGGCGTAGGCGCGGGTTTGAAGTAGGCCCGGAACCAACTCGGGCTGGTACTTGCGGATGCCGGAGGCGGCTGCTTCGAGCCCGATATAGAGCTGGAACCAGCGTGGCAGGCCGGAGCCGACGTAGTCGTGCCACCAGTTTTTGTTCTCCCTGGTGGCCGCCGCCATCGCAAGGACCAACTCGGTGTCTTCGTCCGAAGCGCCGTAAAGCTTGAGCATCTCCTTGACGTCCGTCGCACGGAAGCGGACGTTCTCGGCCCCGCTCTCGATCCGGTAGAGGGTCGCCCGCGCCCTGTCCAGGTCCTCAGCCGCCTTCTCCATCGTCAGCCCGGCGGCCTTGCGAAGTGCTTCGAGTTTCCTGCCGAGCTGCCGCCGAAGCATGGTCGATCCCGTTACGGCCTGTGACACCCTTGCCTCCGATGGTCAGGTCGCGGTTGACACGCGCCCGTTCAATTAAACGCCTCCTATGTATCAGAAACAATAGACACGTCACGCCGCGTTCTATTAGCGATGCCAAAAGCTTTCGAGGCGGCGATTGTTAGACGTTGCATTTGATCTGATGCGATGCTTGACTGCCTCTGCGGCCAATGTGGAGTTATCGCTGCTCAGCGGTCATGTGTGCCCTGCTGTCGTACTGCTGATCGGAGGCTGCGGTGGCAGGTGCCGGGGTGGGTCCGCCGGTGCGTGGCGGGTCGGTGGGCCCATCCCATCCACGGTTCGATCTCGACGGTGAGAGGCAGGTCTTGTCATGCGCGTCTTCCTCCGGCGTGCCCGGCGTCGCCAGCGGTCGGTCTTGGGGTCGACCTGCTACCGCTCGGCTGCCTACCATCCGCTGCGCCCCTGGCAGGTGCGCGAGCGGTGGTTCCGGCCCACGTCGCTGGGCCGGCGCGGGCTCGACCCGCAGGAGGTGCGGGAGTTCCTCGACCGGGTCGCCGGTGACCTGGCCACCGTCTACGACGCGCTCGCTGAGAGCCGCCGGGAGACCGACCGGATCAAGAGCGCGCTGCGCCGCTGGCAGTCCGAGCAGGTCCGGGCCCGCAACGAAGGGGGACACCACCGGTGAGCGAGCGCTGGGTCATCCACCTGCCCGTGGTCGTTACCGATCTGCTCTCTGCGCAGCGGCTCGCCCGGGTGGTGGCGCACTGGACGCACGTCCTGCCGCAGACCGAACCGGGCGGCACCACCGTCTCGCCCGAGGACGAGCAGAACGTACGCCACTGGGTGTTCTGCGACCGGCTGCTGCCCGGCGGGCAGCGCTGCCTGCTCCGGCCCGACCACGACGGCGAATGCTCCCGGCGGTTCCGGCCGCGGTGACGCGACGCCGGGCCGGCGGGCTGGGACGTGCGGCGACCAGCCCTTAGGATCGTCGGGTCGCCGGTGATGCCGGCGTAACGGGGCGCAGTGGGGGCGAGGAGCGGCGATGACGCTGTTGCGGGATGTGATCGAGATTCCGACCTCGGTCGGGGACGGCGACTTTGTCGTCCGTGCCGCCGAGGGCGCGGACCTGCGCCGTTACGTCGTCACCGACCAGCTCCGGGACAACTTCGCCGACGCACTGCGCCGGATCGGTCACGCCGTGACCACCGGCCGCTCCCAGGCGGTGTTCCTGCACGGCTCGTTCGGCTCCGGTAAGTCGCACTTCATGGCGGTGCTGCGGGAGGTCCTCCAGCACAACCCGGAGGCCCGGGAGGTGCGTGGCCTGGCCGAGCCGGTGCTCGCCGCCGACTCCTGGCTGCGGGGCCGGAAGCTGCTCACCCTGACCTTCCATATGCTCGACGCGCGGTCGGTCGAGCAGGCGGTCCTGGAGGGCTACCTCAACCAGATCACCGCGCTGCACCCGGAGGCGCCCGTCCCGGCCGTACACCGGTCGGACGCGCTGCTCGACGACGCCGCGCGGCTGCGCGAGCGGATGGGCGACGACGCCTTCTTCGCCGCGCTGCACGATGGCGGCGGCGCACCCGCAACCGGCCTCGGCCTTGCCTCGCTGGTCACCCAGGCGGCCGGTTTCACCCCGGACAGTTACGCCGCCGCGGCGGCAGCACCGCCCGGCAGCGAACAGCGGGATGGGCTGGTCAGCGCGCTGACCAGCACGTTCTTCACCGGCGCGGTCCGCAGCGGGGAATACCTCGACCTGGACACCGGGCTCGCCGTGATCACCCGGCACGCCAAGTCGCTCGGGTACGACGCGCTGGTGCTCTTCCTCGACGAGCTGATCCTCTGGCTCTCCACGAAGATCAGCGACCACACCTTCGTCAACACCGAGGGCGCCAAGCTCAACAAGCTCGTCGAGTCGGCCGACGCCACCCGGCCGCTGCCGCTGATCTCGTTCGTCGCCCGGCAGCGCAACCTGGAGGACTTCCTCGGCCCCCAGGTCGGTGGCACCGAGCGGGAGGCCCTGGCGCACGTCATGCGCAGCATCCAGGGCCGGTTCGGGGAGATCGCCCTCGCCGACACCAACCTGCCCGAGATCACCGAGAAGCGGCTGCTCAAGCCGCTCACCGACGAGGGCCGCGCGATCGTCGACAACGCCTTCGCCGCGGTGCGGGGCAACCGCGAGGTGTGGGACGCGCTGCTGCTCGGCGCCCAGTACGGCGACGCCGGCATCGGCTCCGACGCCGCCGCCTTCCGCAAGCTCTACCCGTTCTCCCCGGCGCTGGTCGCCACCCTGGTGGCGCTGTCCCAGGCGTTGCAGCGCGAGCGCACCGCGCTGAAGGTGATGACCGAGCTGCTTGTCGACCGCCGGGACACCCTCCGGGTCAACGACCTGATCGGGGTGGCCGCGCTCTTCGACCCCCTCGTCCTGCACGGCGAGCTGCCCGACCGGCCCAAGCTCAAGCAGCTCTTCCAGTCCGCCCGGAGTCTGTACACCCAGAAGCTGCGGCCGATCCTGCTCAACCTCAACGGCATCACCGAGGAGCAGGCGGCCGGGCACCAGCAGTTCCAGCTCGACGACAAGCTGATCAAGACGGTGCTGCTCGGTGCGCTGGTGCCCGAGGTGCCGGCCCTGCACAACCTCACCGCCGCCAAGCTGCACGCGCTCAACTTCGGCTCGATCACCTCGCCGATCCCCGGCTACGAGCGGCAGATCGTGCTCAACCGGCTCAACCGGGTCGCCGACGGCGCCGGCGAACTGCACCTGACCAAGACCCCCGACCCCGTGGTCAGCCTCAAGCTGCACACCGTCGACTACGACAAGCTGCTCGACCTGGTGCGCGAGGAAGAGGCCACCACCACCGGTGTCCGGCAGCAGCTCATCCGCGACCTGGTCACCGCAGAGCTGAACATCACCGGGGCCAGCGGCCAGCTCGGCGAGCTGCTGGTCGCCCGACCGTGGCGGGGCCGCTCGCACACCATCCAGGTCAAGTTCGGCAACGTCCGCGACCCCGACACCATGCCCGCCTCCGCGTTGCTCGCCACCGGGGAGGCGTGGCGGGTGGTCATCGACTACCCGTTCGACCTGCCCGGCTACGAGCGCGCCGCCGACCGCGCCCGGATCGAGCGGCTGGAACGCGGCTCGCGCACCGTCTTCTGGCTGCCTTACTTCCTGACCGACGAGATGATGGGCAAGGTCGGCCAGCTCGCGAAGATCAACTATCTCCTCAGCGGAACGGGCGACCGGCTGAACTCGTTGGCGGCCGACTGGCCGCTCGCCGACCGGCAGCAGGGCAAGGTCTACCTCCAGCAGCGCCAGTCGCAGCTCCGGAGCACCCTGCTCGGCGCGCTCATGCAGGCGTACGGGTCGACCACCTCGCACGGGTCGGACGTGCAGGACGACAGCATCGCGGTGTTCCACACCCTCGCCGACGGCCTGCACATCGGTGACCCACGCGGCGGCACCCTCGCCGAGGCGTTCAACAACCTCACCGGGGAACTCCTCGCCTGGTCCTTCCCGGGGCGCCCGGCCATGCCCGACGACGAGAAGCCCGTCACCCGCAGCGAACTCAACAAGATCCTGGAGTACGCCAAGCAGGCCGCCGCTGAACCCACCCGCGGCGTGACCGTGCCCAACCCGGCCGACCAGCGCACCCTCCGGCGGGTCTGCAACAACCTCCGCCTCGGCGAGCTCGTCGACGGCCGGTTCGTGCTCACCACCTCCACCTCCCGGTGGAGCCAGCACCTGCTCCAGGCCGCCGCCAACGAGGGCTACACTGACCACTTCCCGGTCCATGTGCTGCGCCGGCTCATCGACGAGCCCGCCGCCTTCGGCTTCGACCGCGAACTGCAGAACCTGATCATCATGGTCTTCGGGCTGGACCAGCAGCTCGCCTGGTACCAGCACGGCGTCAAGATCGACATGACCAGCCTCGTCACCGTGCGGGACGAGTTGGAGCTGCGGCACCCCCCGATGCCCGACGAGCAGTCCTGGTCGGACGCGGTCAGCCGGGGGCTGGCGATCTTCGGCGGGGTGCTGCCCGTCTGGCGTACGCCGGCCAACCTCGGCGAACTCGCCGGCAACCTTCGCGAGGGGGCGCGTGAGCGGAAGAAGGCCGCCGGCAGCCTGGTTGACGCGCTGACTGCGCACGCCGACGTGCTGGGCCTGGATGTCTCGGCGTCGGCCGGCCGGCTCGCCACCGCCCGGCGGGCATACCAGTTCGTGACCGATCTGGCCGCCGAGCGGGACGACGTGGTGCTGGTCGAGACGGTGGCCCGTGCCGACCTGGGCGACGTCGACGACCAGGCCGTCGGTGAGGTGCTCAGCCAGGCGGGCAAGATCAGCGATGAGTTGGCCCGGGACCACCAGTGGCCGCTGCTCCAGGCCGTCTCCGCGCGGGCCGGCCACGACGAGCAGGCCCGAGCGGTCATCGGGCAGCTCCGGGAGGTCGCCCGGCGCGAACAGCACGGGCAGGACCTCATCGACGCCCTCCGGACGGCGGTCGCGGCCTCGGCGGCGCTGCTCGCCGCCGAACAGCCCAAGCCCGAGCCGGTCGATCCGCCCGTGACGCCCCCGGTCGTTGCGCTGCCCTCGGACAAACCTGTCGCGACGGATCCCCCGGTCGTACCGCCGGTCAGGACACCGGCCGACGACGATCCGGCCAAGCTGCCCCCGGGCGACCACACCGACCCTCGACCGGGCGAAGTGCCGGTCAGGGTGCCCGTCGGCGACGGGACGGTCGTCACGCGGAACCACGAGGTTGTCGACGCCAGGACCTGGCAGAAGGTCGCCGCCGAGATTGGGTCGGCGGTGGCCGCCGGTCGGCACGTCACCGTCACCTGGGAGATCCGGTGACGGACCCGATCCTCTTCCGTGGCGGGACCGTGCCTTCCCGGGTGGGATCGTGAGCGCGCCGGTCAGCGCCGCGCAGCCCGACGCGGTCCGCCGCAAGGTCGAGGCGTGGCTGGCCGAGGGCGACCGGGCCGACGCGATCGCGCTGACGGCCCGCCCCGAGTGGCCGGCCGAGCCGGTGCTCAGCGTCGACGGCACCCGCGTCCGAGTGGTGCCGTGCCCCACCCCGCTCGCCGCCCGCGCCGCCCTGCACGACC
The DNA here is from genome assembly GCF_040607315.1 of Micromonospora sp. NPDC005305. Lineage (NCBI taxonomy): Bacteria > Bacillati > Actinomycetota > Actinomycetes > Micromonosporales > Micromonosporaceae > Micromonospora > Micromonospora sp. NPDC005305. The sequence continues at coordinate 67,180 of NZ_JBEXGL010000024.1, forward strand.
GGGCCGACGGCGAACGGCTGGTGCTGTTGACCGAGCTGACCGACAGCGAGCTGGGCGACGGGCTCCTCGCCCACCTCAGCAAGCAGACGGTCCGCAAGATCGACCCGTGGGACCTGGTCCGGCAGATGTTCGGTGGGGTGAAGGACCTCGATCCCACCCTGGTCCGCGTCGGGCGTTGGGTCGCGAACGCGCTGACCGATCACACCCCGTCGGACGGCTGGCCGGCGCCGCCGGGCGCGATCCTCACCCGGGACCATGCGCTGCGCAGCCTCGCCGCGGAGCTGCTCGGCCTGCCACCGGCCGAGCTGGACGACAGCGGCCTGGTGCAGTGGAGCACCGAAGCCCGCCGCCAACTCCGGTTCACCACCCTGCCCGACGCTGAGGCCCAGGGGATCACGGCATACCTGACGAGCACGGCAGGCCCGGCCGCTGTCCCGATCATGGCAGCCGTCCGGGCCGGGCACGGGGTGGACGTCATCCCGCTCGGGCTGCTGGCCGGGCTGCTCTGGCCCACCAGCGGCGCGGCCGAGGTGGAGGCCGTCGTGGGCCGGACCCGGCTGGAGCCCAGGTTCGGTGGGCTGCGGATCTCCCCCCAACAGGCGGAGGCGCTGCACCAGGCCGCCGAAGCGTGGGTCTACCGGACCGTTGACTCCGGCGACGACGGCCGGGCCGAGGCGATGCGTATGCTGCGCCGAGCCGAGGGGGTCGCCGCCGAAATCGGCATCACCGGACTGCTCGGTGCCTCCACCGTCCTGCCCAGCGGATTCGTCCAGCGGCTGCGGACCTTCGCCGACGCCGTGCGGCTCGCCGTGCCGGCCGGCGGGTCGGTGCCGCTGGCCGCGGTGACCCGGGCGCAGTCGGCGCTCGCCACCGTGGAAGCGCACCGGGCCGCCGAACCACGCCGGGTGGAGACCGCGCGGATGGCCGTCCGGCTGCTGCGCTGGCTGCACACCACTGACGGTCCCGCACCGGTGACCCTGCTCGACGCGCTGCACCGGCAGGTCCGACAGGACGGGTGGGTCGACCGGGCCCGGCTCGACGTCTTCGCCGGCGACCCCGACCCGCAGGTCGCCGAGGCGTACCGGCTGCTGCACCGGGCCGTGGACGTCCGCCGGTCCCGGCACGACCAGCAGTTCGCCAGCCTGCTCGCCGCCGCGACCAGCGCCGAGGCCGAGCCGGGTGCGCTGCTGCGGGTCGAGGACGTGCTCGACCGGGTGGTCCAGCCGATCCTCGACCACGGTCGCCGGGTGCTGCTGCTCGTGCTCGATGGGATGGGTGTTGCCGCGGCCACCGAACTGGCCGAGTCGGTCACCCGTAGCGGCACCTGGCTGGAAGTCACTCCCGACGGCGGACCTCGCACCGGCGTGCTGGCCGCCCTGCCCACGGTCACCGAGGCCAGCCGGTGCAGCCTGCTCAGCGGACGGATCAGCACCGGGGGCCAGCAGCCCGAACTGAAGGCCTTCACGAAGCGGTGGCCCACCGCGCGGCTGCTGCACAAGAAGGCGCTGCGAGCGGGCGCCGGCGCTTCGCTGGACCCCGAGGTGCTGGCCGCGCTCGGCGACCCGTCGATCCCCGTGGTCGCCGCCGTGGTCAACACGATCGACGACGCCCTCGACCGCAGCGACCCGGGCACCACGGTCTGGGGCGAGGACACCATCACCGCCGTCGGTGACCTGTTGGGCTCGGCAGCCGACCGGGTGGTCATCCTGGTCTCCGACCATGGCCACGTCGTCGATCGGGGGCCGGATTCGCTTGTCCTGCCCAGCGACAGCAGTGAGAACCGCTGGCGGGCGGCCACCGGCCCGGCCCGTGACGCCGAGGTCGCGGTGAGTGGCAGCCGAGTGGCGCTCGGCGGCGGCACGGTCATCCTTCCCTGGCGGGAAGAGGTGCGGTACGGGCCGCGCAAGGCCGGCTACCACGGCGGCGCCGCACCGGCGGAGGCCGTCATCCCGCTACTCGTTCTGACGGCCGGTGACGACCAGGCCGTACCGGGATGGACGGGCGCGCCGGTGGCCAGCCCGGACTGGTGGCGCGAGCCGCTGACGGAGACTCTGGCAGCGCCGTCCGACTCGGCTCCGCCGACTCGCCACCGACCCCGGCGCCCGGCCGAGCCGCAGGTCGAGAGCCTGTTCGACCTTGCACCGGTGACCGCTGTGCCGTCGGCGGCACCACCGCCCGGCCCGGCTGTCCCGGACCTGGTGACGGCTCTGCTAGCCAGCGAACGTTACGCCCAGCGGCGTGACCCCCGGGTGCCGCTGGCCGATGAGCGGGTCGCCGCACTGTTGGGCACCCTGCTCGCCGGCGGCAACCGGGCGACCCTCGACACCCTCGCCGCCCGGGCCGGAGTCCCGGCGCACCGCATCACCGGCACGGTCGCCGCGCTGCGTCGACTGCTCCAGGTCGAGGGCTATCCCGTCGTCACCCTTGACCCCGACGGGCGTACCGTCCACCTCAACCGGGCGTTGCTGATCGAGCAGTTCGAGCTGGAGCCGCGGTGACCGTCGAGATTTCCGCCCGCCGCCGACGAGACATCGTCGATGCGCTGCGCCGTGGCGTCGTCCCGAGCAACGGGCTCGACGCGCTCGCGGTCGGGCTGGACCGATTCACCGCCGCCCTCGACGACGACCTCGACCGGGTCGCCGCCGGAGGCAGCGTGTTCAAGGCCGTCCGCGGCGAGTACGGCGCCGGCAAGACCTTCTTCACCCGCTGGCTGGCCGAGCGGGCCAAGCGCCGCGGGTTCGCCGCCGCCGAGGTGCAGATCTCAGAGCTGGAAACGCCCCTGCACCGGATGGAGACCGTCTACCGACGGCTGGTCGAACACCTCAGCACCGAGCAGTTCGCGCCCAGCGCGTTCCGGCCCGTACTCGACGGCTGGATCTTCGCCTTGGAAGAGGACGCCCTCGCCGCCAACGGTGCGATTGCCGAGGATGACGCGGAGGCGCTCGACCGGGCGGTCGGCGAACTGCTGGAGCGCAGGCTCGGCGAGATCTCCCGCAGCACTCCCGGCTTCGCGGCGGCGCTGCGCGGCTACCGGGCCGCCACCGCCACTGGCGACCACCGCACCGCCGACGGCCTCGCCGCCTGGCTCGGCGGTCAGCCCCACGTCGCCGCCTCCGCGCGTCGGGTCGCCGGGGTGAAGGGGGACCTTGACCACTACGCGGCGCTGAGCTTCGTGCGCGGACTGCTGACCGTCCTGGGCGACAGCGGGCACCAGGGGCTGCTTCTCGTGCTCGACGAGGTCGAGACGCTGCAACGTGTACGCTCCGACGCGCGGGACAAGGCGCTCAACTCGCTCCGCCAACTCATCGACGAGGTACACGCGGACCGCTTCCCGGGGCTGATGGTCGTCATCACCGGCACACCGGCCTTCTTCGACGGGCCGCAGGGAGTGCAACGGCTCGCGCCGCTCGCCCAGCGGTTAGCCACCGACTTCGGGCCGGAGTCGCGCTGGGACAACCCGCGCGCCACGCAACTCCGGCTGCCGGGCTTCACGACGGGCGCGCTCGTCGAACTCGGCCAGCGGGTGCGCGCGATCTACGCCAGTCCGGCGGTTGAGTCGCGGGTGGACGACGACTACCTCGCGACGCTGGCTAGCGCAGTGACCGGAGCGCTCGGTGGCCAGGTCGGCGTGGCCCCCCGCATCTATCTAAAGAAGCTGGTCGCGGACGTGTTCGACCGGGTCGACCAGTTCGCGGACTGGGATCCGCGCCGCCACTACGAGCTGACCCTTCGCGCCGACGAGCTGACCGACGTTGAGCGCAACGCCGCCGTCTCGGCCGACGACATCGAACTGCCGATCTGACATGCTGCCGGACCTCGACCCGGTCGTCCTGCACCACGTCGTCAACACCCTCGGCTGGCGCGACCTGCGCCCGATGCAGCGCGCCGCCATCTCGCCTGTCCGCAACGGATCCGACGCGCTGCTTCTGGCCCCAACCGCCGGAGGCAAAACCGAGGCCGCGCTGTTCCCGCTGCTCACCCGGATGGCGGAGCAGCGCTGGACCGGCACATCCGTGCTCTACCTCGCCCCGCTGAAGGCACTCCTCAACAACCTGCAACCCCGGGTCGAAAAGTATGCCGACTGGCTCGGCCGCCGCGCCGCCGTCTGGCATGGCGATGTCAGCACCTCGCGGCGACAGGCAGTCCTCTACGAACGCCCCGACATCCTCCTCACCACCCCCGAGTCACTGGAATCCATGCTGGTCAGCACAAGAGTCGACCACCGCCTCTTCTTCGCCGACCTGCGCGCCGTCGTCGTCGACGAGGTCCACGCTTTCGCCGGGGACGACCGAGGCTGGCATCTGCTGGCCGTACTGGAACGGCTGAGCCGGGTAGCCGACCGGCCGTTGCAGCGGATCGGACTATCCGCCACCGTCGGCAACCCTGAACAGCTCCTGACCTGGCTACAGGGATCGGGGGCAGGCCACCGGCCGGCACAGGTCGTTGCACCGGACGCGGTCGAGGCCTCCTACCGTCCACCGCCCGGCGACATCGACCTGGACTACGTCGGCTCTTTAAGCAACGCCGCCACGGTGATCGCCGGGTTGCACCGAGGGGAGAAACGCCTGGTTTTTTGCGAGTCCCGACAGACCGTCGAAGAGCTCGGCCAACTGCTGCGGGAAAAGGGGGTCACCGTCTTCCTCTCGCACGCGTCGCTCTCCGCCGACGAACGTCGCCGCGCGGAGCAGGCGTTCAGCGAGGCACGCGACTGTGTGATCGTCTCGACCAGCACTCTCGAGTTGGGCATCGACGTTGGCGACCTGGACCGGGTCATCCAGATCGACGCGCCCGCCACGGTCGCTTCGTTCCTCCAACGCCTCGGCCGTACCGGCCGCAGGCCAGGGACCAGCCGCAACTGCCTCTTCCTTGCCCTCGACGGCGACGCGCTAACTGAGGCGGCGGCGGTGCTGCTGCTCTGGTCGCAGGGCTGGGTGGAGCCGGTGATCGCGCCACCCGAACCGCGGCACATTGTCGCCCAGCAGGTGCTGGCCCTCTGCCTGCAGGAGCACCGGGTCGGCGACCAGCTCTGGACGCAGGCATGGAACGGGCTGGGCCTCTTTGGCGAGAACGCCCGCCCGATCGTCCGTCACCTGGTCGAACACGGCTACCTCGACCAGGACGGCGGCATGCTGTTCATCGGCCCGGCCGCCGAACTGCGCTTCGGCCGCCGGCACTTCATGGAGCTGACTGCGGTCTTTACCGGACCCCCGGAATTCACCGTGCTCGCCGGACGCAACGAGCTCGGCCGGATCGACCCGAGCCTGCTCACCGAGGAGGTCTGCGGCGACCGCCGACTGCTGCTGGGAGGCCGAAGCTGGCGCGTCACCTACATCGACTGGCGCCGACGGCGGTGCTTCGTCGAACCCGCTGACACTGGAGGACGAGCACGCTGGCTTGGCACAGGTTGGGCCGGTCTGACTTTTGCAATAGCCCGCGCCCTCCGAGAAGTGTTGCTCGGCGTAGATCCTCTCGTGAAGCTGACCAAACGAGCGTCGGACCGGCTCGCTCAGGAGCGCGAAAGAAAGCTCCACCTCGTACATCCGGGCGGCAACGTCATCGTGCGCGGCAAGGATGGCGACCTGCGATGGTGGACATGGGCCGGCTTTCACACCAACGCAACTCTGACCTCGACGCTTGGCCAGGTGATCGATCCCGCCGAGCGCTTCGACGACTGCAGCATCCGCCTACGAGAAGACCTAACGCCACGCGCGTGGGCCCTGGCCACAGAGCACGCGAACGAGCAGCTCTGCCTCCCCGAGATTGACGAGAAGGCCCTTAAGGGCCTCAAGTTCTCCGCTGCACTCCCGAAGCGGCTAGCTGTAGCGACGCTTGCGGCTCGCTCTGCCGACTTTGAAGGTGCTGCTGTCATCCTGCGCCAACCAACCCGGTTCGTATCCCTTGGCTGAATCCCACCGCCGCCTGCCGGCGACAATGCGAGTGGTCGCGGCGGGAAACTTCTGTCGTCCGCAGCAGGCGTAAACGGTGGCTGGTTCAGCTGCTCAAGTCGGCCTGAAGGCTCGATAGTTGCCTTGCCTTGGCGTGTTGACATCTTCGAAGACGTGCGCCGAGAGACCAATTTTCCCTGCCCTGATTGTAGCCAGATTCGGACGGATGAACGCGCCATCATGTGGTGGGCCGTTTCCGAGGGCGACCGCGCTTTGGCGACTTGGGGCGCCAGGCTCCGAGGTCCCGATCGTTCAGGCGCAGTCGACCCATCCAATCACCTATCCGCAGTCGGTGCAGCTCGTTGTCTCGGCGGCTTGCGGCAGTGGTGTCATCGGCGCGTTCCAATAGTTCATGGGCGGCGGCGATAAGGGGGATTAGTGATTCCCGCTCGGTATCGCCCGAGGCTAGCCGTTCCTCGATGAAGCTGGTGAGGGCGAGGATTCGGTCAGTGTGGGACCATCCTGACCAGCCTAGGAGCAGGTCTGGCTCACGTTCGACAGCCATCGGGAATGACACAAACCGCTCAGACGGAACATCGTACTTGCCGCGCGACCGCCAGTAGGAGGGTTTGCGGAAATCGGTGGCAACGTATTTGGGCGGCACCGCCGCGTTCTGGCGGACCTTTTGTGCTGCGTCCGAATCACCATGGGCGCGGGCGTCATCTTCATCGCGTTGTTGCCGCCATGTGGTTTTCCAAGTTTTCCACTTGGCTAGGCCTAGCGTCGTGTATCGCGATGCGGCTAGGCAAGGGACGCTCTCCTCAAGAAGCAGGTCGCGAAGAACCTCAGCTAGGTCCTTGTCTGGCGCGTACAGTGCAGCCGCTTCAGTAACCGATGCATCCGATCGAAGCGCCTCGGAAAGTGAATTAATAGATCGCAGCTGGGCCTTTCTGTGGCGGCCGTCCGTGTCGAACCACAAGGTGGCATATTCGCACTGATCTAGAAGCCAATCACGTAATGCCTGCTGCTGCATCGCATCCCAGCCGGCGGTCGCCCATCTCCGCTTGTACTCGGGACGCTCGAGAACCTTCAGGTGGGGGTCGCTAGTAATCGCCTTAATTCGAGCCTCCACCAGCGCCCGGTATTCGGCTGGCCAATGTTCGGGTATCGTCTGGACGGGAACGGAACCGTGCCGCGCGAACCATTGAGTCTCTTCCCCTTCTGAAGCGAGGATTTTGCGGGCAAGGATGATCTCAAATGCTCGCTCACCCAGCCGTAGGTCGGGAATGCTGGCGGTGTCGGGGGCAAGCCTGGGATCTGGCAACAGGCCATATTGCGAGTAGATCTCCCAGTCCTGTTCCTCCGCAAGTGCAATCATACGAGACCGTAGGCCCGTCCAACGGTCCCGAGCTTCTCGGAGGGACTCAGCGGTGGGTCGGTTGAAGGCGAGAACCGCGGCTGGTGTGGATGCGGCGAGAGCACTCGCCAAGCGCTCCAACTCTTCGCCATATCGAGTGGACCCTACTGTGGGGATTGGTAGTTCTCGCAGACGTCCAGGGGTAAACTCGTAAGTTTCTGCCCAAGGCTCTCCACTCCCTCCCGTGCTCTTATGGACGCTCGATACCCCCTTGCGCTGGCTGATCTGCTTGAGCCAGAAGCAAACGGTTGAACTGTTGAGTGCAGCCACTAGATGAGCTCGCTGGGCCGGTGAGGATTGCGGTGTGAGCTCGATTACGGGAGCTGACGGGAGGGCGACCGCATTCTCTAGTGATGCGAAGTGTGGATGAGTAGCGACCCACGCAAATGCTATGCGTAGCAGACGATCCGTGGGAGCGCCGGAGACGGAGTGCCAGTCGTACCAAATGCGGCTGCTGTTGAAGTAACTGCGGCCGGAGAAATCCGAGCGATTACCGAGTGTCGTGCGGTATGGCCACAGCCTGTGACGGTGGCCAGGAAACTCGTCGATGTTGATAACCTGCAGGTCTGCCGTGCGAGGAAAGAAGCCCGAACGAGCCGGCGTTGCAGCCCAGTCGCGGATGTCGGATCCAGATACAATCTTGAATACCTGGCCCGCCTCAGTGTGCTGTCTTCTCCATGTGGCATGAGATGCCGTGAAAATGTCGTCGGCGCCGGTATTAGCCAGATATGAGATGCGGCTGACGAGGTCACCTAACCGCGGACCGTTGGCGACCAGTTGCATCAATTCGGCTGGCTGCCTGCCGCTTAGTTGCCAGGGAAACGACCGCAGCGCGACATGATCGAGTGTCAGTGACTCAGTCCAATTGTCCGACTGGTTGGGCCGGTCTGCGTGTCGGAGGATCGACTGCCAGACTGCTCCCTCGCCAGGTGCAGCAGGCGCGCTCGGTTCGCCACGTAAGCCCGCCACGACAAGCACCTGATCTGAATCGATGGCTGGGCGATTGCGACCTACTAAGATGATAGTGGGAGTGCCGTGCCCGGGAATGTGGGCGCCAGAGGTATCTATTACCTTATTGAGGGTCACGCGCTTGGTGAGGATCTCCTCTGCTAGCCTCCGCCCGAACTCGCGCTTTGTGAAGGAGTTTGCAGCAAGGAGTCCGACATACCCGGCGCTCCGCTCATCTCCACGGAGGGCGAGTTCGAAGAACCGCTGAATGAATGGGACGACCAGAGAGTACTTCCCGACGCATGAATCGTATCGCTGGCGGTACTTTTGGTCGACGGCTCGATCTTTAACAGTGATGTACGGGGGGTTGCCTACCACGACATGGTATTTGCCTTTGGCTAGAAGGTCTGGGTCCTCATTCAGCTCATCGCCGTCGCCTAGCAACGAGTCACCGATGGCGACGCGCAGCGGCCAGCTGTCGATCCGTATGTCCGGCGCGGGAGAATTTCCACAAGCCCGCCGCGCGGCGACGAGGAGCCGAAAGCGGGTAATCGCCGCTGCGAAGGGGTTCAGGTCGACTCCATGCACGGCAGTGAGTGCACGCCGCACGCGTTCAACGTCCGGCATGTTCGGCGCGGTCTTGGCCCAGTGCTTGAGCAGCCTTGCAAAGGTGCCCAGCACGAAGTTCCCTGAGCCGCAGACCGGATCCAGGACCGCCAGCTCGTCAAGGCCGAACTGTTCGACGGCGGGCTCAAGCGTCTGGTCAAGGATGAACTCTTCGATGAACGCTGGGGTCTGCAACAGGGCGTACTGGTGCCGAGCGGGCTCCGACACTTCTTGGTACAGGTCACCCAGGAATCGCGTGTCCAGGTCCGGGTCGGTGAAGTTGAGTAAGGACTTGCCCCCGTTGTCTTGTTGCTGCCAGAAGTCGCCCAGTATCTGGGCCCCCTCCTCGGGCATCAGGCGGGTATCCGCCGGAGCGAGTTGACCTGGGGCGGTGGAGAGTGCCACGGCCAGAGTTGAGAACCTTGATAGCCACCACTGCCGAAGATCACCGGAGGGCTTCGGCGTGTCGATCATGGCATTGTCCTCGGCGTATCGGACGAAGAGCGTGCCGAGCAGCCAAGCGATGGCGACCTGTTCTACCTTCTCGTCCCGCCACTGTGCCCAAGACACTGACGTGCGCCGAGCTGCGACCGCGTGGTCGTACATCACGCGCAACTTGGCTTGCTCTGACACGTCTTCGTCAAGGTTCTCCCGAATTACATCGGTCAAAAGGCGGACAAGACGGTGGAAGCTCGGCAGGTGGACGTGCGGCGGGGCCAACGATGCTCCTTAAATAGCTCTGACGGTGTTAGTGCCCTCCCTGCTACTCTACTCGCATGAGGACGGAGGGCGGCCGATGAGTTCGACCGACGGGTTGCAGGGTCTTGCCATACCGTCAACCATGGGAGTGGCGGCGCTGGCCGGCGCCCCCTGGCAGCTGGTCGTTCCCCTTGTGGCTGTCCTTCTCGTCCATCGGTACCTCCGACACCGCGAGCGCCTGCGGGAACTGGACGTCGCTGAAAGGGCGATCGACCGGAGCGACACTGATCGACTTCCGGAGCTGATGAGTACCGTCTACCACGCCGCCATCGATAGTTCTGAAACGCCGCGGCGACCTGGCGAAGCTCGGTCAGAATGTCGGGCTGGCTCCTCCCCAGCGAGCGGACCCGAGGTGTAGCCGGTCGGCACCGGCTCGGCCTGAGTTTGGGTCGGGCAGTGGGCGGCAGTGTTGATCTTGTGCTTAAACACCGCCGCCCTCTTGGCGATCATGCCGGCTGGCCGCGTCAGGCAATGTGTCCACGTACCCGTGGAGACGGTGATGATCTGTCCCTGGATCCTTGACGAGGGGTTGGGATTCCCCCAGGCGTAGTTCAGCGAGGAGTCCGATGGTCAGGTGTCGTCCCGGGCGCGAGCAGGTGACCCACGACAGGTAGTCCCTGCCGGGCTAGCTCTCACTACTGACACCGCGTGAGAGAATCCGCCGCTGACAACGAGGCGAGAAGGCTCAGCAGGGCGCAACGTAACACGGCGCTCCGTGAGTCTATGGTGTACCCAATAATTGTCACTCCGGTGTCACCTGCGGCCGCGGCGCCCGACGACGCACAACTGCTGGTGGCGCTGCTGCTCAGCTACGGAGTCCTCACCGTCGACCAGCTGCTCGACCTGCTCGGCTGGACCCGCGACCGGCTGCGCACCGCGGCCACCGCGAGCCAGGAACTGCTCGCCGGCGGACCGCTGCGGCTGGCCGTCACCGACCAGGACCTCGCCTGCCTTATCCGCGCCGGCATGGTGGCCGCCGACATCCGCGCCCGGTTTGCCGACAGCCAGCGGCTGCACACCGCTGACCAGCCACGAAGCCCACGAACTCCTGCGCCTGGTCCACGAGCACGTGCTGCGCCCCTTCGGCGACCAGCACGGCAACGGCCCGATCGACCTTCTCCTCGAGCACGCCGACCGGGGCTTGGTCACCGACGTGCTCGCCGACGTCGACAGCGGGCACCGCGCGAGCGCCCGCCCGCACCCGGACATGCTGTTCGCCCTGCTGCTTACTGAAACACCCGCAGCCGTGGACCCGGTCGCTCGGCCAGGTTCTTCCTAGCCTCGCGGGGTTCGTCGTGAGCGCGGCGTCCACGACCCGCGAGGCTGACCGGCGTCCGCTTCGACTCGCTCCCTGATCGCCGACAGCAGCTCGTCCAGCAGACGCCCGCGAATGTTGTCGGCGAACTGTGTCGCGGCTGCCGAGATTTCGGCTGCTTGCTGGTCAGCTTCTGCCTTGAGCTCCGCGTTGTCCAGGTCGTTGCTGAGTTGCTTGACCACCGCGAACCGGGTGACGCTCAGTTCCTTCTGCCGTGCCCGGAAACCGTGATCATTGGGCAGACTGTCGTACCAGTCCATGGTCATTGCCTGCCGCCAGAACGGCAGGGTCGAGTCGGGCAGGGTCGCCAGCCGGTGCTGGTAGCGCTGCAGCCGCGACGGCGTGAACTCGACCTCGTGGAGGATTTGTTCTTCGTCGAGGTCGTCGAGCAGCCCGCGCAGAATCTCCAGCTCGAACTGCCGCCGGCGTTCGGCAGGAATTTCCTTTCGCGCCCTGGTGGCATCCTTCTGAGCGCGGTAGGCGAACCAGAGCGCGAGGGCGCCTAGGACGCCGAACAGCAGTTGGACCCAATCCATCCAGTCGTGGACGACGTCGACTTTCTGCACCGCTGCGGAGATCACCCGCACAGGGTAGGTGCCGACCGCTCGCTCGCCACCAAAGTGGAGCCGTCAACAGGATCCGGTTGCGTGCTCGAGCGGAGCAGAAGAGCTCGTCGGCGACGGACCTCCCAATGCAGAAACTGTCATACCCTGGCTCTACGCTCCGGCGCCGTGAATACCACTCTTACCGTCGCTGCCGTCGTGGTGAGCGTCGCGGCCCTGATCGTGTCCTGGGTATACGGCGCCCGAAGCGCCGCGGCCTCACAACGATCCGCCGATGCATCGGAGACTTCCTCGGTCCACGCCAAGGCATCCGCGGAGTCAGCCGCCAAGGTCGCGCAGGTCGAACTCGATCGCGATCATGAGTTCTACCGTCCGGGCGACCCGGACGCGACGTTCGTCATCGAGCGCAACCCGCGCACCGGTGAGGAGAACCTGTTCTTCACCTTCGTCCCCAAGCACTCGTATCGGATCCTCGGCGACGCGGTGCAGGGCAACAGCAGGTCGACTCTCTCGATGAACGACATGACCTACGTCGCCGGCAAGCCGGTACGCGTGTTCGTGGACGTGCTGCGTCCGCACCGCGACACCTCCTCAGTCGAGGAACTGAAGCTGCGGTTCTACCCGCCAGATCCGGTCGACAAGGACATGGACCAGTGGACGTGCCGGTGCGGAAGACCGACGAACTCATCAGAAGCCGCACACTGGACCTGGACCGTCCCAGTGACGACTCCAAAACGAGTACCGCCGCCGATTCTCGCCGCGATGCAGAACGAGAAGGACCGGCTCGGCTACAACACCTTCTGACGTTCGTTCCAGCTCTTGGGCTGGTGTACTCGCCGCCGCAGCCGGCGCACGGGGTCGGCGGCCTGCTGGAAAAGATGCTGCGCACCGGCGCTGTCCCCGGCCGACTAATCTTGTCGGCTACCTGACCCGTGTCTTGGTCGTCGTCGAGGACGCCGGCTCCTTACCTGCTTGGGAGGCCGCGCGGCCGCCGACACCGACCGGCTGCGTACCGAACTGGCCGTCTAGGCCGAACACGGACGGGCTCTGCATCGAGGTGGCCACCGCGCAGACCGGCCTGGTCACGACCCGCGCAGCCAGGCAGAATCGCAAGCGATGACCACCTACGACGAGTACCGGGGCCGGCAGCGGCTGGTCGGCCAATACCGACAAAAGATCCGCAGTTCTCCGGAAGCCTTTGCTGGTCATCCCGGCGTCCCCAACGAGCGCATCGGTGCGGGGTCGGTCGTCGGTGGCATGCGGAGGCAGGTCCGGTCGGCCCGTCAGGCGGGTAGCCGTGCAAGCCATCGCCAGCCACCACCTGATCGACGCCCACCTGGCAATCCTGGCCCGCCGCCTTCCAGCCGACGCGGTCGACGAACTCGCCGACGGGCTGACTGAGACCTGGCAGCACCAGCTCGCCGCCGGGCTGCCGCCGGCGGACGCCGCCCGCACCGCGCTCAGGCGCAAGAGCGAGACATCTGGCCGCGAGCAGCAATCTGGTCAAACTCGCCTCGGGCAGGGCTGACGTCCTGGACCGCAAACCGTCCTGTCACGTCGTTCCCCAGGTCACGACTCCCCGGCTGTTGGTGGTTCGACTCGGGACTGCTGGTTCCCCATCCGAGCGGCCGCAGGCGGCAGTGGCCCGCCGGACAGCCAGGCCTCCCATAGACGAAACGTACCAGCGCCAGGTGCAGCGTATCCCTGTCCACACGAGTGAGTTCTGGGTACCTCGCACCGCAGCAAACCGGCGCTATGGCCGTGCCGAGGCCGAGCGGGCTGGGTTGACCGTGGCGAGCGAAATTGTCAGATGTATGACATACCAACTGACCGGTTGTGCCATCCGACGACCGAGCTATCCGTTCCAAACTACGTCGGTGACTCAACCACCGCCCGAGCCATCCGTCACGACTGGCGAGCATACGGCCACAAACGCGTCCGCATCGACTGCTAGCCTTGGAGGATTGCGGTCTAGGTTCGCACGTCAATGGGCAAGTTTTAGCACCACTGAGCGCGCAGGATATGGCGCTGCAGTTATCACCGGAGCCCTTGGCGGCGTCACCGCCATCATCGTTGCGTTGGTACAGATTACCCCGAGTTTGTTGAGGAGCGCGCCCGAGGAGCAGCGCGACCAAGGGCGGCCGCCGGGCTCGGCCACCCCGTCAACTGCACCTTCGTCCGCCCAGCCGTCGCCCAGTCTAATCACAACGGCGCCACCCCCACCGCAAGTCATCTGCATCAATGGCGATGGCAACAATAACACCAACAATTGTGGCTTGCCTCCGCAGTCCCTTGGAAAGATTTCGTACGAGTTCGGGCCCGTACTCTGGGCGCTTTTTTACGGAGCGCCGGGGGCGCTGCCCAAGCCGGAAGGGGAGGGCAGCAACGACTCTGAGTGCAGCCACTGGTCGAGTTGGCTGAGCAGGACCGCCGATCTCTACGTCGTCGATCCCGTTATCGATTTCGCCTTAGAGGGAAACGATGCCGATGTAGTGGTCATCTCCAAGGTGGAGGCAAAGATCTTGAGCCGAGTGCCCGCTCGGAACGAAAATCGAACGTTCGTCAAGTGTCTGTACGGTGGAGGGTCGAACGAGTTCTACAACGTCACCCTGAACACCGTCACAGGCAAGGCGATGGTCCGGGAAGAATCCTTGGGCGCAGCCGAGGACCCCCGCCCCTACCCGTTGCCGCCGGCGGCGATCAGCCTCAGCGAAGGTGGGCATACGGGTGTGCGGATCGAGCTAGATTCGCTAGGCGGCTACTTCTACGAAGGTATCCTCCAGGCTACAACCTCCATCAATGGCGAGGAGAAAGTTATCTCCATCGGCTCTCAGGATGCTCCGTTCCGATGGGTTACCCCTGACAATCAGCGTTTCGACACCATTCCCTCGTTTAACTACGTCGGATGGGATCCGCAAGCTCGGAGGTGGGTCGACAACTACTCACCTTGGTCCCAGTGAACGGTCCAGCGCAAGCGCCCTCTTTTCAGCTACTTATTGACTCGTGGTACGACCCAGTCCGGCCAGTAGGCGGATTCCGCCTGCCATCAACTGGATTCCACCAGGGAGGATCGGGCCAGCTGACCGAGGACCGCGACGGGCGGGTACGCACCGCAGTAGACTCAGTGAGTGCGACGTGACCACCACGCTCTCGGTCGTCTGCATCGTGGTGGCAGCCGCCGGTGTCGGACGGGATTGTCCGTCGAGGACTTCGAAGCCGATCGGAAAACAGGTCTGTACAAGATCTGGAATCGGATGTCGTTGGGGACGCACTTCCCTGAGTGGTTCGTGCGTATGGCCGACGCGCGGGGCGTCTGTCGAACAGCACTTTTGACCGGCATCTGACTCGCCGTCGCCTTTTCGGGCTTGGCCAACGGCATGCGGATCCGCAACCGGCTTGGGTGCTGCCGAGCGGCTCCGACCTGAACGCCTCACAAGTCTGGCCAGCCGAGTATCGAGTCCGACATCAACGGCGCGTCAAACACGACCAGGAGTCGTGGCGACGTCCGTACCCGGCATTCCTGCTGCCCGACGGCCAAGTCTGGGTGGACGGCGCGAACGTAAGCGATCTCGACACCAAACCGGCCTACCGCCCACGACAGTCCGGACTCGCCGGCTGGGGACTCGCACTCTTCATGGGCTCTGCCGCTGGCGCGATCACGGGGAACATCGGCTCTGGTTACGGGGTCTGGGCCATGCTTATGCGCAAGATCCCGCGTTCTTCTGAGTGACCAACTGAGTGACGACCGAGGCGGCCGATGCCGAACAGCCACGGACGACGGTGGACTGTTCCGGCAGCTCACAATGGCTGCTCGCCCAGTTCATCGACGGCTAGTGGTTCCTTCGGGACGAAGAGGTCACTTCCAAGGGCGGACGACGCCAGCGCGCCGACTGGATGGACAGCTGCCCATACGCTCAGAGCGTGAGCGCAACTGCAGTCATCGCCGCCCTCGCAGGCGTCGTCGTCGGTGCCGTCTTGAAACACTTCTTCGACCTTCGTGCCAGCCGTCGTGCCAAGTTGCTCGATGAGAAGCTGAGGTACGCCGTAGCGTTCCTTGCTGCCGCAGACTGGGCCGGCCGCTCATACGAAGCCGCTGAGTCTGCCGCTAAACAGCTAGGTCATGCCGTCACTCAAGGAGCTGATCGCAATCTCGTGGACGCTGAGAAGCGGCACGAGTACCACCTCCAGCAGGGCGACACATCCTTGAAGGATGCGCATGTGGCGGCGTGTGCATTGCGGCTCCTGATGCCCGAGCTCGATACCGCACCGGGCGAATACATAGCCCTCTCTGTCGGTGCCGAGTCTGCCTACTCGCCGGAGGGCAGGCGTAAGCGCGAAATCGCCCGCGCCGCTGTGGAAGCGGCGCTGGTGAAGACCCTTGGGACAGCACCGCGGCGGCGTGGGGGAACCCTGGGTGACGATCGGGCTACATGACGGCAAGAATTCGCGGACGTCAGCGAACCGGCCGGCCAGTTCGGCAGGCCTGTAGTGGCAGGTCAAAGAGGTGCGCTGGTTGTCTGGGGTCAGGGAGTGCCGCCGGGGCACACACGGGGCACGAGACAGCGTGAAACGTCGGCAACCAGCCATCAACGGCGTGAGCCGAGGAGCGCGCGTTACCAGCGTGCCGTGCAGGTCGCCGCAGGTCAGGGGAAGGCCGACCTAAGTTCCGCTACAACGTCTGACGGTGCCGTCTCCAAGACCGGACTGCTTCGCCGTCATGCTCCGAATCGTCGACTACACGGGCGGCGTAGGAGCGTAGAGCACGAAGGAAGTCGATTTTCCGGAAGCCGGGCCAGTACACATCGCAGAAGTACAACTCTGAGTAGGCGGCCTGCCAGAGAAGGAACCGCGACATACGTCGCTCCCCACTGGTGCGGATCACGAGATCGGGGTCAGGCTGGCCGCCGGTGTACAGGTGCGCGGCGATGGCTTCGGTCGTGAGGCGCTGCGCAACGTCGTCGAGTGATGCGCCTGCTAGTGCCTCCCGTTCTAGAAGGGCACGAACGGCGCTGACGATCTCTTCGCGCCCGTCGTAGCCAACCGCGATGGTGAGGTGGAAGTCCCCAGCCCGCTCGCTGGTGGCGTCTTCAGCGAGCTTCAGGGCGTGGCGGGTCGAGTCAGGTAGGACGTCCGCGCGGCCCGCCAGGTGCAGTTGCCACGGGTTGGCCAACCGCAAGAGCGGCTCGGCGACGACCTCCTCAATCATCCGCATCAGGTTTTCAACCTCATCGGATTCGCGCTTGCGCATGTTGTCAACCGAGGCGAGGAACAGAGTGACGTGACGGATGCCGACGTCAGCACATCAGCCGAGCACCTCGTGAACATGTTCCGCGCCGTAACGATGGCCTACCGTGGCGTCGTCGAACCCCATCTGCCTGGCCCACCGGCGGTTGCCGTCCATCACCATCGCAACGTGCCGCGGTGGTGAAACGTCGGCCAGCTGGGATCGCAGGCGGCGGGCATAGACCTCGTAGGCGATGCGAGGTACAGCCTCAATCATGATCAGATCAAAGCACCTGAGCGACTCTGATGTCTGACCGGTCAGGGTGGGGTTAGCAACGGCTGTCGGTCGCATACGTGGACGGACCCTGCCCGGACGGAGTGTCCAGAACTTGTAGGCGGGTAGTCCGGCGGTCTAGTGCTCTGACCACAAACGTTCGCGGTGTTGGTGACACACCGGGCCTGGGTGGCGGGTCGGGCTGGGGTTGCGGCGTCAGGCTGTCGGGGTGGCAGAGCCGGTTCGGGTACGTCGATTAAGTGATCAAGAGGGGCAGCGGCTGCAGCGGCTGGTGCGTCGGGGCGCGGGCTCGGCCGTGCGGCTGCGGCGGGCGATGGTCGTGCTCGCCTCGGCTGGCGGGAACAGCGTGCCGGTCATCGCCCGGCTGGTGCAGGCCGATGAGGACTCCGTCCGGCAGGTGATCCACCGGTTCAACGAGATGGGCATGGCCAGCCTGGACCCTCAGTGGGCGGGTGGCCGTCCCGGCCGGATCAGTAGCGACGACGAGACGTTCATCGTCGCGACGGCCAACACCCGCCCCGCGAAGCTGGGGCGGCCGTTCACCTGCTGGAGCGTGCGCAAGCTCGCCGAGTACCTGGCCCACAACCCGGATCGACGGGTGATCGTCGGCCGGGAGCGGCTGCGGCAACTACTGCGCAAACACGAGATCACCGTCCAGCGCACCAAGACGTGGAAGGAGTCCACCGACCCCGACCGCGAGGCGAAGCTGGCCCGCATCGAGCACGTGATCGAACAGTTCCCGCACCGCACGTTCGCCTTCGACGAGTTCGGGCCGCTCACGGTCCGGCCGCACGGCGGCGTCGGCTGGGCGCCGAGAGCCGTCCGCGCACGCTGCCGGCGAACTACCACAAGCTGCACGGTGTGCGGCAGTTCCATGGCTGCTACTCGATCGGCGACGACCAGTTGTGGGGCGTCATCCGCACCCGCAAGTCCGCAGGCAACACTCCCTGGCCGCGTTGAAGTCGATCCGGGCAGCCCGCCCGGACGGCGCACCGATCTACGTCATCCTGGACAACCTGTCCGCGCACAAGGGGTTCAAGATTCGGCAGTGGGCGGTGCGGAACAAGGTCGAGCTGTGCTTCACCCCGACCTACGGCTCCTGGGCCAACCCGATCGAGGCGCACTTCGGGCCGCTACGCACCTTCGTCATCGCCGGCTCGGACCACCCCAACCACACCGTCCTGGCCCGCAACCTGCACGCCTACCTACGCTGGCGCAACGCCAACGCCCGCCACCCCGACGTCCTGACCGCCCAATGCCGCCACCACGCCAAAATCCGCAGCGAACGACAACGCCGCTGGGGCCAACCCGCCACCCGAGCCGCATGACCAACCCCGCCAACGTTTGTGGTCAGAGCACTAGCAAGATCCGG
Organism: Micromonospora sp. NPDC005305; assembly: GCF_040607315.1. Classification (NCBI taxonomy): domain Bacteria; kingdom Bacillati; phylum Actinomycetota; class Actinomycetes; order Micromonosporales; family Micromonosporaceae; genus Micromonospora; species Micromonospora sp. NPDC005305. The sequence goes on from NZ_JBEXGL010000024.1 coordinate 85,563, forward strand.
AACATGCGCGGAATGATCAGGCGCATCAGCCGGGAGTCGTTCGACGTACGCCCTGGTAGGACGCTAGGCAGCGCAGGCGGCGCTAGCTCCTTCCTATACGGTGTGCGCCGGGGGCGACTGGGTGCGGCAGACCCTTTCGGGGGCACAGATGGGGCACAAGGCACCGTCAACGTTGGCAAGCAGCCGGCAGTACTGTGAGGTACCAACGCCGCGTGACCTGGGCCGCAGGGATGTCGATGCAGGTCATCGGCGAGCCGGTCTAAGTTCCGCTTCAACGTCTAGCGTCAGGTGGCAGTCGACGCAGTAACGGCACCATGTCAGACGTCACCTCTACCATGGCCTTATGGCGCAATGCACAGCACCGTCTCAAGGCCACCGCACCGCGAGTGGGGTGGCGAACTGCCCAGCGTGCGGGGGTAGGGGACAGTCCCGCTCGTCCTACGGGTCTTACGCGTCCTACTCGTCTCGGCCGTCCTACGGCGGCAGGGGCGGAGGGTCGAGCTACGGCAGCTCTTCCGGCGGCAGCGGCGGAGGCTCGCGTCGGACTAGGACCGGCAGATCGGTGTCGTATACCCCGACGGAGTGGCGCGCGGTCGAGCCTTTCACCCAGAAGGCCAGCGAGCAGGCTCAGGCGCACCCCGAACGCCGCGACCTCTTCCTCTGCCACGCATGGGACGACCGAGAGGGCAGCGCGAAGGAGCTGTACGGCCATCTGAAGTCGAATGGCGCCTCGGTGTGGTTCAGCGAAGAAGACCTACCCCTTGGTTCGCTCATGATCCGCGAAATCGACAAAGGCCTACGGAACTCTCGCGTCGGGATCGTGTTGGTCACGCCTGCGCTGCTCAAGAGCATCGAGGCTGAGGGCGTGGCCGAGAAGGAGCTAGCCGTACTGCTCTCCACTCGTCGCGTCATCCCCGTCCTGCACGGGGTCAGCTTCAACGATCTCAACGACGTCAGCCCGATGCTGGCCTCGCACGCTGGGCTGAGCACCAAAGAATCGTCGCTGGACAACGTCGCAGCCAAGGTCGCTGCCGCTGCCGCCGCGCTCGCGGCCTGAGTCCGAGGCGATTCGCCTGGCGTGACCATCGGCGCCGGCGACCATCAGGTCTGCCGAAGGGTGTCCGGTACCGAGGCCGGTAGGTCGTCTGTGGACAGGATCGGCTCACCGTGGCCACGTCCGCAAAGCCAAGATCGTCTCCTTAGAGCGTGTTTGAGAGGGACTTGATCAGGTCCAGATGAAGGTGCGCTTTGCCTGCCGTCGGGCTGGTCGGCCGCGGGTGATGCGGCGGGTCATGC
>NZ_JBEXGL010000025.1:0-86397 GCF_040607315.1 Micromonospora sp. NPDC005305
CGGCGCGGCCGGGCCAGCGCCCGGTCGGCCGGTCGGGTGGGAGGCGGGCCCGGCCGGGCCGGCGCGCGGTCCGCGGGGCGGGTGGGGGGTACGCCCACAGATGGCTCCTCGGGGTGCTTCGGGGGTGGGCATCATCCTGCACCCCCACGGCCTGCGGCGGCACTCCCACCGGCCGGTGCTGCGCTCCGGCCGAATCCCCGTCGCGGCGTAACATCTGGCGTTGGCCGTGCCGCTGTTCGTCGGGTGGATTCGCTCGCCCCGCCCGCGCCGACTCCGGTCGTGTTGTGTGCGACCGTTGTCTGATACAGGATCAGCAGCGCACTCGGAAGGAGCCCCGACATCACCAGCGAACTCCCGCGTCTCGCGGCGGTGACCCGGCCGCACCGGGGCACCGGTCTGCCCGGTGTCCCCGTCGTGCCGCAGGCCGGGCTCGGGCACTACGGCCGTGTGCCGCCCGGCGAGCGGCTGCGGGTTCTGCTGGTCGAGGACGACGAGGGCGACGCCTTCCTGGTCGGCGAGCTGCTCGCCGAGACCAACTCCATGATCGACCTGCTGGTCGCCACCAGTCTCAGCGAGGCCCGGCAGCGGGTCATGGGGGTCGACTGCGTCCTGCTCGACCTGGGCCTGCCCGACGCGCAGGGCCTGGACGGGCTGCGCCAGGTACTGGAGATGGCCAGCGGTGCGGCGGTCTGCGTGCTCACCGGCCGCTCCGACGAGCACCTGGGCATCGTCGCGGTCGCCGAGGGCGCGCAGGACTACCTGGTCAAGGGGCAGGTCGACGGGGTCCTGCTGACCCGGGCGCTGCGCTACGCGGTGGAGCGCAAGCGGGCCGACGAGAACGCCCGCCGGCTGCGCGAGGTGGAGCTGCGCCAGGCCGAGTCGGCCCGCCTGGAGCGCGGCCTGCTGCCCCAGCCGCTCATGACCACCGATCAGGTGGCGGTGCACACCTTCTACCGCCCCGGCCGGCACGCCGCCCTGATCGGCGGCGACTTCTACGACGTGGTGCAGACCCGGCCGGACCGGATCGACCTGATCGTCGGCGACGTCTGCGGCCATGGCGTGGACGAGGCCGCCCTCGGCGTCGAGCTGCGGGTGGCCTGGCGGGCCCTGGTCCTGGCCGGGGTGCCGGACGACGAGGTGCTGCCCGCGCTGGAACAGGTGCTCATGAGCGAGCGCCGGCTCCAGGAGATCTTCGCCACGGTGGCCACCGCCCGGCTCGACCTGGCGGCCAACCGGGCCACGGTGCGACTCGCCGGCCATCCGCCGCCGCTGCTGCTCAGCGGGGGTAAGGTCGCCCCGGTGCCAGCCCGCGGCGGTCTGCTGCTGGGCGTACGGCCGCGCCGACCCGTTGCCTTCGACCTGGAGTTCGACACCGATGACTGGTCCCTGCTGATGTACACCGACGGCCTCATCGAGGGTCGGGTGGACAGCGGTGACGACCGGCTGGACGTGCCGGGGCTGACCGACCTGCTCGCCGACCCCGCCAACCGCGCGGTGTCCCTGGCCGAGCTGCCCGCCTGGCTGGTCGGCCGGGCGGAGCAGCTCAACGGCGGCCCGCTCGCCGACGACGTGGCCATGCTGCTGGTCACCCGCGGCGGTGGCCGATGAAGGGGTACCAGGAGGGGTGGACGCTGCGGCGGCGCGTGGGCGCGCTGCTCGGCGTGGTGCTGGTGCTGCTGCTCGGGCTGGCCGCCGCCGAGGCCACCCTCGCGGCCAAGAACCGGCAGAACATCGACGCGGTGCTGCTCAAGACCGGCCCGTTGCGGGTCCAGGCGCAGGAACTGATGAGCGCCCTGCTCGACCAGGAGACCGCCGTCCGCGGCTACGCGGTGAACGCCGACCGCAACGACCTGGGCCCCTACCAGGACGGTCTGCGGCGGGAGCAGGCCACCGTCGTCGAGATGCGGAAGCTGGCCGTCGACTATCCGGACGTGCTGCGCGAGGTGGGCGTGGTCGAGCAGCGGGCCGCCCAGTGGCGGACCGCCGTCGCCGAGCCGGTGATCGCCACGACCGAGCGCGGCGGCCCGTCCGCCGGGCAGGCGCTGATCACCGACCAGACCCGGCAGCAGTTCGACAACATCCGGTCGGCGGTCGACAACCTCCAGGGCGCGATCCTGGAGGTCCGGAAGGAGACCGCCGACAAGGTCAACGCGACCAGCAACGTGCTGGTGGTGCTCCTGATCATCGCGGCCCTGGTGGTGGCGGTGGCCGGGGCCGTCATGCTGCTCTCGCTGGACCGGATCCTGATCCGGCCGCTGGCCGGCCTGGTCGACCAGGTGCGCGCGGTGGCCGGGGGCAACTACCAGCACCACATCGAGGGGTCCGGCCCGCCGGAGTTCCGCCGGCTCGCCGACGACATCGACGTCATGCGGCAGAAGATCGCCCGGGAGCTGGACGAGGTACGCGAGGCGCGCGAGCGCATCGAGTGGGTCAACAGCCAGCTCCAGAAGCAGGCCGAGGAGCTCACCCGGTCCAACCGTGACCTGGAGCAGTTCGCGTACGTCGCCTCGCACGACCTGCAGGAGCCGCTGCGCAAGGTGGCCAGCTTCTGCCAGCTCCTCCAGCGGCGCTACGCGGGCCAGCTCGACGAGCGGGCCGACCAGTACATCGCCTTCGCGGTCGACGGCGCGCAGCGGATGCAGCGGCTGATCAACGACCTGCTCGCGTTCTCCCGCATCGGCCGGCTCACCACCGGGTTCACCGAGGTCGACCTCAACAAGGTGATGGGCGACGTGGCCGGGCAGACCGAGGCGGCCCGGCAGTACGCCGACGCCGAGCTGACCTGGGACAAGCTGCCGGTGATCCGCGGTGAGGAGCCGCTGCTGACCAACCTGCTGGCCAACCTGGTCAGCAACTCGATCAAGTTCCGGCGCCCGGACGTGGCGCCGAAGGTCCACGTCTCGGCCCGGCTGGTCGACGACGAGTGGGAGATCAGCTGCCGGGACAACGGCATCGGGATCGAGCCCGAGTTCGCCGACAAGATCTTCGTGATCTTCCAGCGGCTGCACTCCAAGGACGCCTACCCGGGCACCGGCATCGGGCTGGCGATCGTCAAGAAGATCGCCGAATACCACGGCGGTCGGGTGTGGGTGGACACCGACAGCCCGGAGGGCACCACGATCCGGTTCACGCTCCCCGCCCTGCCCGAGGACGTCGCGGCGGCGCGGGCGGCGGAGCCGGCCGGGGGCGAGGAGTCGACCGGGGACGGTGCGGCGACCGGGGACGGCGCCGAGGACGCCGCGGTGAGCGTGGCCCGGCAGCCGGACGGCCCGGCCCCGGAAGAGACGCCCGAGGGGGCGGCCCGAGACAGTGAGACGGGTGGCATGAAGGAGACGGTGGGATGACCGCGCCGGCGGACGGCAAGAGCCCGATCGAGGTCCTGCTCGTCGAGGACGACCCGGGCGACGTGCTGATGACCCAGGAGGCGTTCGAGGAGCACAAGCTCCGCAACCGCCTCACCGTGGTCTCCGACGGCGCCGAGGCGCTGGCCTACCTGCGCCGCGAGGGCCAGTACGGGGACGCCGTGACCCCCGACCTGATCCTGCTCGACCTGAACCTGCCGCGCCGGGACGGCCGGGAGGTGCTGGAGGAGATCAAGAAGGACGAGCAGCTCTGCCGGATCCCGGTCGTGGTGCTCACCACCTCCCAGGCCGACGAGGACATCCTGCGCAGCTACCAGCTGCACGCCAACGCCTACGTGACCAAGCCGGTGGACTTCGAGCGCTTCATCTTGGTGGTCCGCCAGATCGACGAGTTCTTCGTCAGCGTGGTCAAGCTGCCGCCGCGTGGCTGACCCGCTGCTGGAGGAGGTCGGCGCGCTGCTGCGGGAGGCCGCGGCCGACATCGTGGTGCCGCTGTTCCGCCGCCTCGACGACTCCGACATCTCCGAGAAGGCTCCCGGCGAGGTGGTCACCGTCGCCGACCGGAAGGCCGAGGCGCTGATCTCCGCCGGGCTGCGGCGGCTGCGCCCCGGCTCGGTGGTGGTCGGTGAGGAGGCGGTCGCCGACGATCCGGCCCTGCTGCGGCACCTGCACGGCGCCGGTGACGTCTGGCTGGTCGACCCGGTGGACGGCACCTCCAACTTCGCCGCCGGCCGGCGCCCCTTCGCCCTCATGGTGGCGCTGCTGACCGACGGGGTGCCGGTCGCCTCCTGGGTCTACGACCCGCTGGACGGCGCGCTGGCCGCCTGCCGGGTGGGCGACGGCACCTGGCTGGACGGCGAGCCGGTGCGCACCGCCGGGCGGGAGCCCGAGATCGGCGCGCTGCGCGGCACGGCGATGACCCGCTTCCTGCCGCCCGACTTCCGGCGGAGCGTGGAGGCGGGCGGCGAGCGGCTCGGCGAGCTGCTGCCCGGCCAGCACTGCGCCGGCCGGGAATACCTGGACATCCTCACGGGTGCGCAGCAGTTCGTGCTCTTCTGGCGCACCCTGCCCTGGGACCACGCCCCCGGCACCCTGCTGGTCCGGGAGGCCGGCGGGGTGGCCCGCCGCTTCGACGGCACCGACTACCACCCGGCCGACGAGGGCAGGGGCCTGCTGGTCGCGGCCAGCGAGGAGAGCTGGGAACAGGTCCGGGCGGCCCTCCTGGGCGGCTGAGCGAGCAGTCCGCGACGACCCCGGCACGCTCCGTCGACGATCCGCGTCGTCCGAGGTCGGGGGCGTGGCGCGCGGCTCGCGGTCCGGTATCGTGACCGGCGGTCTCCGCCCGCAGGCCGCCGCCCGGCGCCGGTGGAGCCGCCGCCGCGCACGGTCGACTCGGGGGGCCGGCGGTCGACGGAAGGACCCTGACGTGCCCAGGACCAGGCTCACCCGCCGGCCCGTCCGGCGGTCGCTGATCGCCCTGCTCGCCGCGACGGCCCTGCTGCTGGGCGTCGGTCTCGCCCCCACCGGGGCGGCCGCCGCCGCACCCACCCCGAACGCGCCCGACGAGGGCGGCAGCAAGCAGCTCCGCGAGGCCCTGGAGGCGGCCGCGAAGGGTCACATCGACGCCAAGAACCGGCTCGACAACTCCAAGCGCCGGCAGGTCGCGCTGAACAGCCAGCTCAGGCAGGTCGAGGCACGCCTGGTCGAGCTGTCCGCGCAGGTCGGCGAGGTGGCCGCGCAGTCCTACCGGCTGGGCCGGTTGACCCCCGTGTCGATGCTGCTGGGCAGCGCTGACCCGGACGCCTTCCTGAAGCGGGCCGCCGAGCTGGACGTGATGGCCCAGCGGGACAGCAAGCGCCTGCACGACCTCAACGAGGCGAAGACCCAGGCCGCCGAGGCGAAGGTGGCCATCGACACCGAGGTGCGGGAGCAGCAGAAGCAGCTCGCCGTGCTGGCCAAGAAGAAGCGGGACGCCGAGGTGGCGCTCGCCAAGGTCAGCTCGGGGTCCGGCTCCGGCTTCGGCGGCACCTCGTCGTCGGCCAAGCCGGCGCCCCGCAACTCGGACGGCTCGTGGCCGTCGGAGTCCTGCTCGGTGAACGACCCGACGCCGGCCAGCGGCTGCATCACCCCGCGCACCCTGCACATGCTCCAGCAGGCCAAGGCGGCCGGTTACAAGCGCTACGTCTCCTGCCACCGCAGCGGTGGGGGTGGCGAGCACCCCAAGGGCCGGGCCTGTGACTTCGCCGCCGCGACCGGTGGCTTCGAGGACAAAACCGCCACCGGCGGTGACAAGTCCTACGGCGACAGCCTCGCCAACTGGGCCAAGAACAACGCCAACCGGCTCGGCATCATGTACGTCATCTGGTACCGGCAGATCTGGATGCCGAACACCGGCTGGCGGGCGTACAGCGGGGGCGGCAGTCCCGCCGCCGACCACACAAACCATGTTCACATCTCGATGTATTGACCCCTTCCGCGGGGAACGCTGCGTAGCATCGCCACGGTGAGCAGCACATCGTCCGACGTCGTTGCCGATCCGGCCCCGAGCGCGCCGGTCCCGCCCCGGGCCCTGCCGAACGGGCTCGCCGCGTTCCTGGTCTTCCTCTCCAGCGGGGCGGTGCTGGTGCTGGAGACGGTCTCGCTCCGCCTGGTCGGCCCGTACGTCGGGGTGACCCTCCAGGTGACCAGCTCGGTGATCGGCATGGCCCTGGCCGCCATCGCGTACGGCGCGTGGATGGGCGGCTGGCTGGCCGACCGCCGGGACCCGCGCACCCTGCTCGCCCCGGCCCTGGTGCTGGCCGGCATCGCCACCGCGGTCACCCTGCCCGTCGTCCGGTACGCCGGTGAGGCGCTGCGCGGCGGCGCGGCGAGCGCCGTGCTGCTGCTGACCGCGCTGGCGGTGCTGCTGCCGGCGGCGTTGCTGGCCGGGGTCACCCCGCTGGTGGTGAAGCTCCAGCTCGCCGACCTGCGCCGCACCGGGCAGGTGGTCGGCCGGCTGTCCGGCATCGGCACCCTGGGCGGCATCACGGCGACCCTGGCCACCGGCTTCGTGCTGGTGGCGGCGCTGCCCAGCACGGTGATCGTGCTGGCGCTGGCCGGCGTGCTGGGGATGACCGGGCTGGCGCTCGGGGCGTACCTGCGCCGGCAGGCGGGGGCGGCGCTGCCCGGTCCGGCCCGGGCCAGGGCCGCCCTGGCGGTGCTCGGCCTGGCGGCGGCCGGCCTCTCCGCGGTCGCCCCGAACCCGTGTGACGTGGAGACCGCCTACCACTGCGCCCGGGTCGAGGCGGACGGGCAGCGGACCCAGGGCCGCACGCTCTACCTGAACTCCGCCGAGCACTCCTACGTGGACCTGGCCGACCCGACGCACCTGAAGTACGCGTACACCCAGTGGATCGGCCTGGTCGCGGACGTGGCGCGGCCGGCGCGGCAGCCGATGGACGCGCTGCACCTGGGCGGCGGCGGCTTCACGATGCCGCGCTACCTGGCCGCGACCCGGCCGGGCAGCGACAATCTGGTCTTCGAGATCGACGGTGGCCTGGTCGACCTGGACCGGCGGGAGCTGGGCGTGCGCACCGGGCCGCAGCTGCGCGCCCGGGTGGGGGACGCGCGGGTGCTGCTCGGCGGCGAGCCCACCGACAGTCGCGACTTCATCGTCGGCGACGCGTTCGGTCACCTGGTGGTGCCGTGGCACCTGGCCACCCGGGAGATGGCCGCCGACATCCGCCGCGTCCTCCGGCCGGGCGGGATCTACGTGCAGAACGTCATCGACTACCCGCCGGACCGGTTCATCCGGGCCGAGCTGGCCACCGTGGCGGCCGAGTTCCGCAACGTGGCGCTGATCGCCCCGCCCGGTGCGATCGCCGGGCAGCACGGCGCGAACTTCCTCATCGTGGCCTCGGACGCGCCGCTGCCGCTGGCCGACGTCCCGGCGCGGCTGCGGCTGCTCGCCGAGCCGGCGAAGCTGCTGGACGGGGGCAAGGTGGCCGGGTTCGTCGGGGACGCGCTGGTGCTCACCGACGATTACGCGCCGGTGGATCAGCTCCTCGCGACCGCCTGATCGGGTGACTTCCCTGACCGATTTCGACCCCTGAGGTGTACGAGGGCCCGCCTCGGGCAACTGGACCGACCATGGGTGCAGTGGTCAGGAACGGCGCGCAGCTGCTCGGCGAGCGGTACCGGCTGGTCGAGCAGCTCGGCGCGGGGGGCATGTCGGTCGTCTGGCGCGGCTACGACGAGGTGCTGGGCCGGCAGGTGGCCATCAAGGTGCTGGCCTCACGGCTGGCCAGTGACAAGGCGTTCCGCCACCGGATCCGGATCGAGGCGCAGGCCGCCGCCCGGCTCTGCCACCCCAACATCACCAACGTGTACGACTACGGGGAGTCCGTGCAGGTCGGGCTGACCGTCCCGTACGTGGTCATGGAGCTGGTCGACGGCGGCCCGCTGAGCAGCCGGCTCGGCCGGGGCGGGCAGCTGCCCTGGCGGGAGGCGCTGACGATCGGCGCGGAGGTGGCGTCCGCGCTGGCCACCGCGCACGCCCGGGGCGTGGTGCACCGGGACGTCACGCCCGGCAACGTCATGCTCACCTCCACCGGGGTGAAGGTCGTCGACTTCGGCATCTCGGCGCTGGTGGGGGAGAGCGAGAAGGGCCCGGACGGCGCGCTGCTCGGCACGCCCGCCTACCTGGCGCCGGAGCGGCTGGACAACGGCCAGGTCTCCCCGGCCACCGACGTCTACGCGGTCGGCCTGCTGCTCTACCGGATGCTCACCGGCCGGCTGCCCTGGCAGGCCAGCACCACCACCCAGATGCTCCGCGCCCACATGTACAACGAGCCGGACCCGATGCCGCACGTGGTGGGTCTCCCCGACGAGGTCGCCGACCTGGTCCGGCGCTGCCTGGCGAAGCGCCCGGAGGACCGCCCGGCCACCGCCGAGGTGGCCCGTACGCTCGCCGAGGCCGCCGGGATCGCGGCGATCGTGCCGGTCTCCCCGGCGCTCGGCCAGTTCGACCCGGCGCTCATGGAGAACGCGGGCACCACGATCCTGCCCTGGTCGGCGGCGACCGACGCGCTGCCCTTCTCGGCGATCCGCACGAAGACGCGCAGGGCCGCCGCCCGCCGCCGCAAGGTGGAGGCCGGGGTGGCCGCGGCCGGTCTGATCGCGGTGACCGCCGCCCTGTGGGGGGTCACCTCGAAGAGCCCGGCCAGCGGCGGGGTGGAGCCGACCGAGGCCCGGATGGGGCTGCCCGAGCCCACCCCCTGCGCGGTCGACTACGTCCTGCGCCGCGACTCCGGCAAGGACTTCACGGCGGACCTGACCCTCACCAACACCGGCAACCGCGAGCTGCGGGACTGGACGATGAGCTTCACCTTCCCAGGCCGGCAGACGGTCGGCACGGCCCAGCCGGCGGTACGCCAGCAGGGGAAGACGGTGCTGGTCCAGGCGCCGGCCGGCGACGCCCCGCTGGCGCCGGGCGCCTCGAAGAAGCTCGCGCTGACGGGCAGCTACACCGGCGGCAACCCGCTGCCGGTGGAGTTCAAGGTCGGGGACAGCACCTGCGGCGTGCAGGTGTCCGGCGTCGCCGGGTCCGCGCCCACCACGGCAGCCCCGCCCGCCAGACCGCCCGTGAAGCCGCCGGCCAAGGCACCCGCGAAGGCGCCGGCGGTCAAGGCGCCGGCGAAGGCGCCCGCGAAGCCGGCCGCGAAGGCCAAGCCCGGCAAGGGCAAGGAGGGTGGCAAGGGAAAAGGGCGGTAGACCGGCCGAAGGGAGGTGGGCACGGCGGTAAGGGCAAGAAGAAGTGACGGTCAGGTCAGCCCGGCGAACTGCTGCACCCGGTCGATCGGGCCCTCCACGATGAGCACGCTGTCCGGCTGGAGCACGGTGTCCGGGTCGGCGTAGCGGAACGGTTCGCCGGCGGGCTTCGCGCCGACGACCATCACCCCGTACCGGTCGATCGGGGTCAGCTCGCGCAGCGACCGGCCGACCAGCGACGGGGGAACCCGGACCTTGGCGATCGCGAAGTCGTGGCCGAACTCCATGAAGTCGAGCATCCGGCTGACGATCAGATGCGCCACCCGGTCGCCGGTCTCCGCCTCGGGAAAGATGACGTGGTGCACGCCCACGGAGTGCAGGATCTTCGCGTGCTTCTCCGAGGTGGCCCGCGCCCAGATCTGCGGGACGGCCAGCTCGGTCAGGGCCAGCACGGTGAGCACGCTCGCCTCGACCGACGCGCCGATGGCCACGACCACCCGGCGGAAGTCCGCGACCCCCAGTTGGCGCAGCACGTTCTCCTCGGTGGTGTCGGCCTGCACCACCCGGTCCAGCCGGGACGCCCAGCGCTGCACCCGGTCCTGCTGGTGGTCGATGGCGAGCACGTCGTGGTCGAGTTGCAGCAGCGAGCCGGCCAGCCGGGAGCCGAACCGGCCCAGACCGATCACCACGATGCTGCTGTCGTCCGTCTTCCTAGCCGACAACGGGTTGCTCCTCCGGGTAGCGGTACAGGTGTCGCCGGGTGTTCAACGCGATCGCCGATCCGAGGGTGAGCGGGCCGACCCGGCCGATGAACATGAGCACGATGAGCACGTACTGGCCGGGCTGTGACAGCTCCGGGGCGAGGCCGGTGGAGAGGCCCGTGGTGCTGAACGCGGAGGTCACCTCGAAGAGCGCGGCGAAGTTGCGCAGGTTGTCGGTGAACGCGATCAGCAGGACCGTGCCGAGGACCACCAGGGCCACGCTGAGCAGCGTCACGGTGAGCGCCTGACGCTGGCTGGCCGTGGCGACCCGCCGGCCGCCCACCGTGACGTCCGGCTCGCCGCGCAGCTCCGCCCAGATCACGAAGGCGAGCAGGAAGAACGTCGAGACCTTGATGCCGCCCGCGGTGCTGGCGCTGCCGCCACCGATGAACATGAGCACGATGAGCAGCGGGTAGCTCTCCTCGGCGAGCCGGTCCGTGTTGATCACGTCGAAGCCGCCGGTGCGGCTCAGCGCGATCTGGGTGAACGACGCCAGCGCCTTGCCGGGCGCGTCGTAGGTGCCGATGGTGGCCGGGTTGGTCCACTCGGCGAGCAGCAGGAGCCCGAAGCCCAACCCGATGAGCGCGATGGTGCCCCAGATGGTCAGCTTGGTGGCGATCGCCCACCGGCGCGGCCGCCGCCAGAGCCGGACGGCCTCGAACAGCGCGGGGAAGCCGAGGCCGCCGACGATCGCGCCGAGGCCCAGCGGCAGCGACACCCACGGGTCGCGGGAGAAGGCGACCAGGCCGTCGGAGTAGAGGGTGAAGCCGCCGTTGTTGAACGCCTGGATGGCGTGGAAACTCGCGTACCAGAGCGCCCGGCCGGGGGGATAGTCGTAGACCAGCCAGAGCCGGCCGGTGACCACCACGGTCATCACGGCCTCGGTGACGAGGACCGTGGCGACGATCCGGACCAGCAGCCAGCTCACGTCGCCGAGGCCGAACTCGGCGGTCTCGGCCTGCACGAGCAGCCGGTTGCGCAGGCCGAGCTGCCGCGAGACCACCAGGATCACCAGCGCCGCGACGGTCAGGATGCCCAGGCCGCCGAGCTGGGTGAGCACCGTGATCATGACCAGGCCGAAGTTGTTCCAGTAGTTCGGCGTGTCGTTGACGGCGAGGCCGGTCACCGAAACGGCCGAGGTCGAGGTGAACAACGCCGTGACGAACGGCGTGTAGCGGCTCTCGCTGGTGGCCCAGGGCAGCATCAGCAGGCCGGTGCCGAGCAGGATCACCGCCAGGAACCCGAACGGCACCAGCCGTACCGGGTTCCGGAGCAGGCGGCGCACCAGGTCATCTTCCGTCCGGAGATTCACCGGCAGGTCAGGAACCGACCAACTGCCGGCCAGCGCCGAGCGTTCCCGCGCGGTCCAGCGGCCCATCGTGATCGGCCACCGCGGCGCCAGCGGCTACCGCCCGGAGCACACCCTGGAGGCCTACCGGCTGGCCATCCGGCAGGGCGCCGACTTCATCGAGCCGGACCTGGTCCTGACGAAGGACGGCGTGCTGGTCGCCCGGCACGAGAACGAGATCTCGGGTACGACCGACGCGGCCGCCCACCCGGAGTTCGCCGCCCGGAAGGCGACGAAGACCATCGACGGGATCACGGTCACCGGCTGGTTCACCGAGGACTTCACCCTGGCCGAGCTGAGGACGCTGCGCGCCAAGGAGCGGCTGCCCCAGGTGCGGGTGACCAACACCGCGTTCGACGGCAGGTTCCTCGTGCCGACCTTCCAGGAGGTCATCGACCTGGCCCGCGCCGAGTCGAAGGCCCGCGGCCGGACCATCGGCGTCTACCCGGAGACGAAGCACCCCAGCTACTTCGCCTCGATCGGGCGGCCGCTGGAGGAGCCCCTGGTCGCCACGCTCAAGGCCAACAAGCTGACCCACCGCGACGACCCGGTGTTCGTGCAGAGCTTCGAGACCGCCAACCTGCGCAAGCTCGACCGGATGATCGACGTGCGGCTCGTGCAGCTCATGGACGCCGGCGGCGCCCCCTACGACTTCACGGCCGCCGGCGACCCGCGCGGGTACGCCGACCTGGCCACCGCCGCCGGCCTGGCCTGGGTGGCCCGGTACGCCGACGGCGTCGGCCTCAACAAGAACCTGATCGTGCCCCGGGACGCCGCGGGCAAGCTGCTCGCGCCCACCGCGGTGATCCGGGACGCGCACCGGGTGAAGCTCCTGGTGCACGCCTGGACCTTCCGCGCCGAGAACCAGTTCCTGCCGGCCGACTTCCGGATCGGCGGCGACCCGAACGCCCGCGGTGACATCACGGCCGAGTACGAGCTGTTCTACGGCCTGGGCCTCGACGGCGCCTTCGCCGACCAGCCCGACACGGCCGTGGCGGCGCGCGCGGGACTCTGACCGGCGTCCGCGCCGGGGCGGCTCGGGGCCCCGGCGCGACGCCTTCCCCCTCCGCCGGTGGCCCGCCCTTGATCCACACCAGGTCGGCGAGGTGGGGGTGTCGGCGGGGCGGGGATGCCGCCAGGTCGGCGAGCTGGAGTGGGTCCCCCTCGCGGAGGGCGTGGCTCGTCGCCGCGACGCCCCCGGGGTGGTGGTGTGGGGCCACGCCGCCCGTGACGGGTGACCGGGTCCTCGCGAGTGCCTGTCGAGCTGATGTCACAGACGACTCAGGACCGGGCGGTGGAGTCGGGCGCGGTCGAGGGATGAGTCGTTTACGACGTCAGGCCGGGCGGTTTGAGTCGGGCGCGGTCGAGCGTGAGTCGTTTACGACGTCAGGTCCGGCGGTTGAGTCGGAGGCGGTCGAGCGTGAGTCGCTTATGACGTCAGGTCCGGCGGTTGAGTCGGAGGCGGTCCAGCCTGAGTCGTTCACGACGTCAGGTCCGTAGCGGGTCGGGAGTTACCGCCCGGGTCGCTCGGCCACGTAGGTGCCGCGTCCCTGCTGCCGAGTGATCAGCTCGCGGTCGTGCAGGATCAGCAGCGCACGGTAGGCGGTGTTGTTGCTGACGCCATACAGGTCGGCGAGCTGGCTTGTGGACGGCAGCGACCGGCTGCTCGACGGTGGCCGGCGCTGCCCGCTCCCGGCCGACCATGACGGCGAGTGCTCCGCCGCCCGTCCCCGGGGAGAATCCGAGGAGTTTCCACCGACCGAGGGATTCGTGTCCGCTATGCGTAACATGTCCCATTAGTGGTCGTTTCGTCCCGTGTCAAGGATCCACGACACGGGGGATGTACATGAGAAAGACCTCTGCGCCGAGCAGGCGAGTGAACATCGGCGTGCGGTTGGCCGCGTTCGGGTTGCTGACCGGTGCCCTGGTGCTGGGTGCCTCGCCGGCCCTGGCCGCCCAGACGATCAGCATCGATCCGGACGACGTGCCGACGAGGGCCGAGGACGCGCCCCAGTTCTGCTATCCGGGCGGCGGGCCCTTCCCGGACGAGGAAACCTGGGTGTTCGACCTGTCCGGCAACCCGCAGACCAGCGGCGTCTTCCAGTCGCTGTCGACGACCTTCAGCACGTCCGGCGGCACCGTCACCCGGCCGATCCCCGGGACGCCGAACAGTGAGATCGTCGACTTCGAGGGCGTGAGCCGGGCCTTCATCCGGCTGCCGGCCGGGTGGACCCTCACCGGCGCCACCGCGGTGATCTCCGGGACGGCCGAGAACTTCGTCCTCGCCCACACCTGCGCCGCCTCGGACGGCCCGGGCGACCCAGGGGATCCGGGCGACCCGGGTGACCCAGGTGACCCAGGAGATCCGGGGGACCCGGGCGATCCGGGCGATCCGGGCGACCCCGGGGATCCCGGGGATCCCGGGGATCCCGGGGATCCCGGCGATCCGGGGGATCCCGGTGACCCAGGGGACCCGGGCGACCCCGGCGACCCGGGCGACCCCGGGGATCCGGGAGACCCGGGTGATCCGGGAGACCCCGGCCACCCGGGAGGCCCCGGCTACCCGGGCTACCCGGGAGACGCGCAGGTCGGCCTGTCGATCGACAAGAAGGCCCGCGTCGAGTCGGACTGCCGTGAGCGGTGTGAGAACGACGGCTACGCCGCCGAGGGCGACAAGATCTTCTACACCTACCGGGTCGCCAACACCGGAACCGTGCGGATCACCGACGTCTCGGTCGACGACCCGACCGCCGGATACGTGGTCTGCAACAACACCACGCTGGCCCCGCGCACCAGCACGGACTGTCACGCCGTCCACCCCCACGAGGTGGACTGGCGCGACGTCAAGAAGGGCAAGGTGGAGAACACCGCCAGGGCGACCGGCCGGTACCGCTACCGGACCGTCGTCTCCGACCCGGCCACCGTCACGATCTGCATCCGGGACGGCAAGTACGACCACCGCAAGGACGACAAGGACGACAAGGACTGGCAGGACGGCAAGGACGGCAAGGACGGCGAGGACTGGGGCAAGGGCGGCAAGGACTGGGGCAAGGACGGCAAGCTGCCGGTGACCGGCACCAGTTCCGTCCAGACCGCTTCGCTGGGTGGAGGCCTGCTGGCCGCCGGCGGTCTCCTGGTCGGCCTGAGCCGGCTGCGGCGGAGGATGCGCGTCGACGCGTGACCCGTACCTCCGAAGCGCTCCGGGCACCGCACGTGGTGCCCGGAGCGTTCCGCGTTTCGGGCGGTTCGATGGCGGGGCGCGACACAGTGGCGTCCCGCCCGGTGGTGCCGGCGGCCACTGGCCACGGGGCGGCGATCCACGGGCCGGAGGTGGTTGTCACGGCCGGCCACCCCACTGCGGTTACTTGTGTGTTTCGGCCACATAGCTCGTGGGTGACGTCACTTCTAGCGTGAGCCGACAACTGACACTTCCCCTGTCCCCACCTGGAGTCGCAATGACGATCCGGCACACGCGACGGGTGTTCCTTTCCGCCGCCACGGTGATGGCGGCCGCGCTCGCGGCCACGGCCTGTGGCAGCCCGCAGGACACCGCCTCCGGCGGCGGCGACGCCGCACCGGTCAAGGTCGGCCTCGTGTATTCCCAGTCCGGCCCCCTGGCGAGCTACGGCAAGCAGTACATCGAGGGCTTCAAGGCCGGCCTCGACTTCGCCACCAAGGGCACCGGCAAGGTCGGCGACCGGAAGGTCGAGCTGACCGAGGTCGACGACGCGGGCGACCCGGCGAAGGCCGTGTCCGCGGCCAAGGACCTCATCGGCAAGGGCACCAAGATCATCGCCGGCTCCACCTCGTCCGGCGTGGCCCTCCAGGTCGCCCCCATCGCGGCGCAGAACAAGGTGCTGTTCATCTCCGGCCCGGCCGCCACCGACGCGGTGACCGGCGCGAACAAGTACACGTTCCGCTCCGGCCGGCAGTCGTACCAGGACGTGGTCACCGCCAAGTCGTTCATCGGCGACGCCGCCGGCAAGAAGGTGGTCGTGTTCGCCCAGGACGGCGCGTTCGGTGACGCGAACGAGGCCGCCGTCAAGGCCGTCATCGGCGGTGCCGGGGCGACCGTGAGCGGCGTCCGGGCCCCGGCCAGCGCGACCGAGTTCACCCCGTTCGCCAGCCAGATCAAGGCCGCCAAGCCGGACCTGCTCTTCGTCGCCTGGGCTGGCACCACCGCCCCGGCCATGTGGCAGACCCTCGACCAGCAGGGCGTGCTCTCCTCCACCACGGTCGTCACCGGCCTGGACATCCGCGCGTCCTGGCCCACCTTCGGCGCGGCCGGCAGCAAGATCTCCTTCCTGTCGCACTACTTCGACGGGGCCAGCGACACCGAGGCCGCCAAGGCCGCCAAGGCGAAGATCCCGGGCGGCGCCCTCGACCTGTTCCACCCGGACGGCTTCGCGGCCGCCCAGATGGTCGTCCGCGCCGTGCAGGAGGGGGGCGACGACGTGGACAAGATGGTCAAGGCGCTGGAGGGCTGGCAGTTCGACGGCGTCAAGGGCAAGATGACCATCCGCGCCGAGGACCACGCGCTGCTCCAGCCGATGTACCAGGCGAAGCTCTCCGGCAGCGGCACCGCCTTCACGGCGGCCGCGCAGAAGACCCTGACCGGTGACGAGAGCGCGCCGCCGGTCGCGCAGATGAAGGGCTGACCAGTGCTCGCCACCCGCGGTCTGACCTGGCGGATCGGTGAGGTCGCCATCGTCGACTCCGTCTACCTCGACCTCGCGCCCGGGGAGTTCCTCGGCGTGATCGGGCCGAACGGCGCCGGCAAGACCTCCCTGTTCAACCTGATCACCGGCCTGCGCCGGCCCACCGAGGGACGGATCCTGCTGGACGGGGCGGACGTCACCGACCTCCCCCCGCACCGGCGGGCCCGCCTCGGGCTGGGGCGTACCTTCCAGGCGTCCTCGGTCTTCGGGTCGCTGACGGTGCGGGAGAACGTCCGGCTCGCCGTACAGGCGCACCGGGGTGGCTCGATGAAGCTGTGGCGGCGGGCGGCGGCCGACCGGGAGGTGGCCGCCGCCGCCGACGCGGCGCTCGACCGGGTGGGCCTGGCCCACCGGGGTACGGCGCTGGCCGGCACCCTGGCCCACGGCGAGAAGCGCAAGCTGGAGATCGCCCTGCTGCTCGCCGGTGAGCCCCGGGTGATGCTGCTCGACGAGCCGATGGCCGGGGTGAGCGCCGAGGACGTGCCCGAACTGGTCAGCGTGATCAAGTCGCTGACCGGGGACAGCGGTCGGTCGGTGCTCATGGTGGAGCACCACATGGACGTGATCCTGGAGCTGGCCGACCGGATCGCCGTGATGCACCACGGCGCGCTGCTGGCCTGCGACACCCCGGACACGGTGATGGCGAACGCCACCGTGCAGGAGGCGTACCTGGGGGAAGCGCTATGACGGAACCTGTCCTGAGCGTCGAGAACCTCTCGGTGCGGATCGCCGGGCTGCACATCCTCCAGGGGGTGTCGTTCCAGGTCGCGCCGACCGGGGTGACCGTGCTGCTCGGCCGCAACGGCGTCGGCAAGACCACCACGCTGCGCGCGATCGTCGGGCTCACCCCGCGCAACGGCGAGGTGGGCGGCACCGTCCGGATGGGGGCGCAGAGCATGCTGGCCCGCCCCACCCACCGGCTGGTCCGCGGCGGGCTCGGCTACGTCCCGGAGGACCGCTGCGTCTTCGCCGGGCTCACCGTCACCGAGAACCTGCGGCTGGCCGAGCGGCGGGGCGCGACCCCGGCGTACGAGAAGGTGTATGCCCTCTTCCCCGAGCTGGACCGGCGCGGACGGCAACGGGCCGGCTCGCTCTCCGGCGGGCAGCAGCAGATGCTCGCGATCGGCCGGGTGCTGCTCAACGACAACCGGCTGCTGCTGGTTGACGAGCCGACCAAGGGGTTGGCGCCGAAGGTGGTGACCGAGGTGGCCGAGGTGCTGGAACGGGTCGCGGAATCCGTGCCGGTGCTGCTGGTCGAGCAGAACCTGGCCGTGGTGCGGCGGCTGGCGCGCGACGCCGTGGTGCTCTCCGCCGGCCAGGTCGCCTGGACCGGCGACGCGCAGGAACTGCTGCTGGAGACCGCGCTGACGAGGTCGCTGCTGGGTGTGGGTTCCGGGGAGGTGCACGCGTGAGCACGGTGATCCTGTTGACGCTGACCGGGCTGGGCCTGGCGGCGCTCTACTTCCTGGTCGCCTCCGGCCTCTCCCTGGTCTTCGGCCTGGCCGACGTGCTCAACTTCGCGCACGGCCTCTTCCTGGGCGTCGGGGCGTACGCGACCTGGTGGGCGGCGGGCAACCTGCCCGGCGCCGGCTCGGACGGCCTCGGGTTCGTGGTGGCCGTCGCGTTCGGCGTGCTCGCCGGGGCGGCCGTTGCCGTGCTGGTCGAGCTGGTGCTGATCCGGCCGCTCTACTCCCGCACCATCGAGCAGGTGCTGGTCACCGTCGGCCTGTCGCTGGCCGGGGTGGCGCTGCTCCAGGCCACCTGGGGCGCCGACGCGCGGCCGTTCCCGCGCCCCGGCTGGACCCGCGACGTGACCTCCGTGCTCGGCGCCCAGGTGCCGAACGCCGGGCTCCTGCTGATCGTCGCCGCCGCGGTGGTGCTCGGCGCGCTGCTCGCGTTCCTGCGGTTCACCCGGTACGGCCTGATCATCCGGGCCGGCGTGGAGAACCGGGAGATGGTGACCGCGCTCGGCATCGACGTGCGCAAGGCGTTCACCCTGGTCTTCGCGATCGGCGGGGCGGCCGCCGCGCTGGCCGGCGCGCTCGGCTCGGTCTACTTCGGCACCGTCTCGCCCGGGCAGGGCGGCTCGCTGCTGATCTTCGCGTTCATCGTGGTGGTGATCGGCGGCATGGGCTCGGTGATCGGGTCCGCGTACGCGGCGGTCGCGGTGGGGCTGCTGCAACAGTTCGTCAACTACTACGGCACGTCCGGGCTGGGTGACCTCTGCGTGGTCGGCCTGCTCGCCGTGGTGCTGCTGCTGCGTCCGCAGGGCCTGGCCGGAAAGGTGGCTCACGCATGACCGAGGTCAAGAGCGCCGAGGTGGCGGCGCCGCCCGCGGCGGTGCCCGACGAGCTGACCCCCGGACACTCCCGCTGGCACGGCCTGCGCCCGTACGCGCCGCTGGTCGCCCTCGTGGTGGCGGCGATCCTGCCGTACTCCACGGTCAACCTGCCGGGCATCTTCGAGGGGCCGCTGAACTCGCCGGGCACCCTGCAACTGCTCGCCATCTGCCTGGTCTTCGGCGGCCTGGCGGCCGGCTACGACCTGCTGTTCGGGCGGACCGGGATGCTCTCCTTCGGGCACGCCCTCTACTTCGCCGCCGGCGTCTACGGCACCGACGTGCTGGTGACCCGGGCCGGTCTGCCGCTCTGGCAGGCCGCGCTGCTGACCGTCACGGGCGGGACGATCCTCGCCGCCCTGCTCGGCGCGGTCGCGCTGCGCACGGTCGGCATCGCGTTCGCCATGGTGACGCTCGCCTTCGCCCAGGTCGGGGCGATCCTGGTGGCCCGGGACTTCGGCGGGCTCACCGGCGGCGAGGAAGGGTTGCCGCTGGACGTCTCCGGGTTGCCGGCCGCCCTGGTCGGGGTCACCAACACGGTGAACCTCTACTGGCTGGCCCTGGCGTACCTGGCCCTGGTGGTTCTCGTGGTGCACCGGGTGAGCGGCTCGCCCACCGGGCGGGTGCTGGCCGGGCTGCGCGACGACGAGCGGCGGATCGGGGTGCTCGGGCTCGACCCGTACCGGTTCAAGCTGGTCGCGTTCACCCTGGCCGGCGGCCTGGCCACGGCCGGCGGGACGGTCTACTGCCTGATTGTCGGCGGCGCCAGCCCGCACGTCACCTCGTCGGAGCTGACCCTGTCGCTGCTGGTCATGGTGGTGCTCGGCGGTCCCGGCACCCGCTGGGGCCCGGTGCTCGGCGGCATCCTCTACATGTACCTGGACCACCGCCTCACGGCCTTTGGCACCAGCGACGCGGTGAACGGCCTGCCGGCGTTCCTGAGCCACCCGCTGTCCCAGCCCCTGTTCGTCCTGGGCACGGTGTTCATCCTGGCGGTGTACTTCTTCCCCGGCGGCCTGGCCAGCCTCCGCACCCGCCTGACCCCCCTGACAACATCCCTCCGCCGCCGCTGACCCGCCCCGCCGCGCGCGCCGCGCCGCGCTGCGCTGCGCTGATCATGAAGTTATTGTCACGACACGCCGTGGTCGATGGCGATAACTTCATGATCGACGGGTCTGAGCGGGAGGTGGGCATGGTGGAGAGCAGGCTGGCCGTGGTCAGCGGGGGTGGGACCGGGATCGGGGCCGCCGTCGCGCGGGGGCTCGTCGACGACGGGTACGACGTTGTCATCGTCGGACGGCGGGCCGATGTGCTGCTGGGCGCCGCCGAACGGATCTCGGCGGAGTGCGGGCGGCCGGAGGCCGTGAGCGCGGTGGCCGCCGATCTGACCGACCCGGCGCAGGTGTCGGCGGTGGTCGAGGCGGTCGGGGAGCGGACGGTCGACGCGGTCGTCAACAACGCCGGGGGCTACCTCGGCGGACCGAGCGACACCCTGGCCGACGTGGCGGGCTGGTGGCGGGCCAACCTCGACGCCAACGTGCTCACCGCGGTCCTGCTCACCGAGGCGCTGCTGCCCGTCCTGCGCCGGCCCGGCGGCCGGGTGGTGCTGCTCAGCTCCATCGCCGCCCAGCGGGGCGGGGGCGGGCCGTACTCGGCGGCGAAGGCCGCGCTGCACGGCTGGGCGTACGACCTGGCCGCCCAGCTCGGTCCGGAACAGATCACGGTCAACGTGGTCAGCCCCGGGTACGTGGCCGAGACCGAGTTCTTCGGCGACCGGATGACCCTGGAGGGGCACGCCAAGCGGGTGGCCGCCACCCTGGTCGGCCGGGCCGGCGTGCCGGAGGACATTGCGGCAGCCGTCCGCTACCTGGTCGGCCCGTCCGCCGGCTACGTCACCGGGCAGGTGCTCGGCGTCAACGGCGGTTCCGTCCTCGGCCGCTGAACCACGCGGACGCGGCAGGAGCGGCGGCCCCCCGTGTGGCCGCCGCCCCTTCCCGCGTCGCGGGTCAGCCGTTCAGCACCTCGTACGCCGAGGCGGGCGCCTTCTGCACCTCGTCCCCGGCGGGTGCGGTGACCTTCGGCGCCTTGCCGAAGTCGTAGTATCGGGTGACCAGCTTCATGGCCTTCTTCTTGCCGGAGGCCGGGACCTCCAGGGTCAGCGAGACGAGGTTGCCGTCCGGGCCGACCACGGCGGTGAACGGCACCTTCTCCGCCGCCGCGCCCAGCGCCGCCACGTCCACCCCCAGGGCGCTCTGCACGTCGGCGTTGGCGGTCAGGTCGGCAACGCCGGCGTACGTCCCGTCGCCCTTGTCCGTCACCGTGTCCGCCGTCCGGATGATCCCGGCGGTGTTCGCCGGGTCGGCGTTCTGGTAGACCGGCGCCTCCGTCTCGTCGTCGAGCTTGGTCCGGTCCAGCGCCATCCAGCGCTTCGGCAGCTTCAGCATGTCGTGCAGGCCGGGGATGCCCGTCAGCTTCACCCGCATCCACAGGTCCTCGTCGATCACCCGGAACGTCATGGCCATGGTGAACTCCGGGTCCTCGTTCTTCTGCGTCATCCCCAGCTCCATGGCGTGTGCCGCCGGGTCCACCACGCCGGTGAACTTGTCGGTGCCGTCCATCGTGGAGAAGCGGAAGGCCGGGTCCTTCTCGTCCGGCACGGCGGCCAGCAGCGTGGCCTTCGGGTCGGCCGGCGCGGAGGCGCCAGGGTCGGATCCGGCGCCTTCGGAGCCGCCGTCTCCGGTGCCGCACCCCGCGGACAGGGCGGTGGCGGCCAGCACGGCGGTCGCGAGGGCCGCGACCCGCCGGAACGTGGCGGCGGTGCCGGTACGCTGCATCATTTCGGTTGACTCACTTTCCCAGTTGGCTGTTGCACCGGGATCATGTCAGGCAGCCGCTGCCGTTCCGCTGCCGCTATGCTGCCGTCCGACTGCCGTGGGCCGCCGCGGCGGACGGCCGGGGGGTAACAGGAGCGGGAACTCGCATGTCAGAGGCGTTGCGCTTCGAGATCCTCGGCCCGCAACGGGCCTGGCACGCGGACCGCCCGCTCGACCTCGGCCCCGGCAAGCAGCGGGCCGTGCTGGCCGTGCTGCTGCTCGCCGCGGGCCGTCCCGTCCCGACCGGGCAGATCGTCGACGCGGTCTGGCCCGAGGAGCCACCGGCCAACGGCGCGAACGTGGTGCAGAAGTACGTGGCCGGGCTGCGCCGGGTGCTCGAACCCGACCGGTCGCCGCGTACGCCGGGGCAGGTGCTGACCCTCACCGACGCCGGGTACCTGCTGCGCGTCCCGCCGGAGGCGGTGGACGCGGTCCGCTTCGAGCGGGAGGTGCGCCGCGCCCGGCAGTGGCACGCGGCCGGGCGTACCGAGGAGGCGCTGGCCGAGGTGACCACCGCGCTGGAGCGGTGGCAGGGGGAGCCGTTCACCGGGTTCGCCGGCCCGTACTTCGACGCGGCCCGGCACCGGCTGGTGGAGCTGCGGGCCGTCGCCCTGGAGACGCGTACCGAGCTGGAGCTGACCGGCGGCCGCCACGGCGAGCTGGTCGGCCGTCTGGTCGAGCTGGTGGCCGAGTTCCCGGTCCGGGAGCGGTTGCGCCACCAGCTCATGCTGGCGCTGCACCGCAGCGGCCGGCAGGCCGAGGCGCTGGCCGCCTACCGGGACTTCGCCGGCCTGCTCCGCGAGGAGTACGGCATCGAGCCCGGCGAGGCGCTCCAGGACCTGCACCAGCGCATCCTCCGCACCGACCCGACGCTGATCCCGCCCGCGCCCGTCCCGCCGGCAACCGTGCGGCCCACCACCCCCACCTCGTCCGCCGCGACGCCGGCCGTGCCGCCCCTGCCGGAGGTCGTGCCGGCTCCCCGGACCGCGGGCGCCGGCTTGACGGACCGGGCGACTTCCGGAGCGCCCGAAGCGCTCGCCGCCCCGCCGTCGCCCGCCCCAATGCCAGCCACCGCCGGCCCGGTCCCCGCGCCGATGCCGGCCACGGCCGGACCGGCTCCCGCTTTCACACCGACCTCGCCGGCCCCGCCGGGCTGGGGCGGGGCTGCTCCGCACGGCTTCCTGGGGAACCAGCCGCCCGAGCCCTCACCGGCACGGCGGTCGCCGGGGTGGCTCCGGCTCACCGCGACCGTCGTCGGCACCGCCGGCGCGCTGCTGTCGTTCGGGGCGCTCACGTGGGCGGTCGTCCTCGGGTACGCGCTGTGGCGGCGTAGCTGGCGGTTGGCGCTGGCCGGCCTCGGCTACCTCCTGCTCGTCCTCAGCGTGTTCGTCCTCGCGGTCTTCAGCCCGGAGAACGAGGAGGTCAGCGACGGCGAGGCCCTCTGGTTCATCGTCGCGACGGGCATCTGCTGGCTGCTCGGCACGGTGCATGTGGTGCTGCTCAATCCGACCCTCTGGGCGGCCCTCGGCGGGCTGTTCTGGACCGGCCGGCAGCGCAGTGACGAGCAGCGGCGGTTGCGCCGTGAGCAGGCTCGCTACCTGCTGCACCACTATCCGGCCGCCCGGTCGGAGCTGCGCATCGGCCGCCCGGACCTGCTCCGCAGCTACGACGACGGCGGCCTCGTGGACGTCAACGCCGTACCCGATCCGGTGCTGGCGTCGCTGCCCGGGCTGACCGCCGGCCAGCGCCGCCAGATCGCGGTCGACCGCTGGCTGCGCGGCCCGTACGGGTCGCTGGAGGAGTTGGCCGAGCGGTGCGCGCTGCCGTACGCGGCGGCCGAACCGCTGCGGGACGTGCTGCTGTTCCTGCCGCCCGAGCCGCCGGCCGTCCGGCCGTCGTGATCCGGCCTCCGTCGGGGGAGCCTGGTAGAAATGCCGGATGGGTCAGGATCGGATGGCCGTCCGGGAACGCGCCGAGGCGGTGCTGCGGCGTCTGGCGGGTGAGCACGCCCGGCTCCGGGAGGACCAGTGGCGTGCCATCGAGGCGCTGGTGGTCGACCGGCGGCGGGTGCTCTGCGTGCAGCGCACCGGCTGGGGCAAGTCGGCCGTCTACTTCGTGGCCACCGCGCTGCTGCGCGAGGGCGGCGAGCACGGTCCCACGGTGATCGTCTCGCCGCTGCTGGCGCTCATGCGCAACCAGGTCGAGTCGGCGGCGCGGGCCGGCATCCGGGCCCGCACCATCAACTCGGCGAACCTGGACGAGTGGGACGAGATCACCGCCGAGATCCACGCCGGGGCCGTGGACGTGCTGCTCATCAGCCCGGAACGCCTCAACAACCCGGACTTCCGGGACGGCGTGCTGCCGAAGCTCGCGGCCACCACCGGGCTGCTCGTGGTGGACGAGGCGCACTGCGTCTCCGACTGGGGGCACGACTTCCGCCCCGACTACCGCCGGCTACGCACCTTCCTCGCCAACCTGCCCGAGCGGACCCCGGTGCTCGCCACCACGGCGACGGCCAACGCCCGGGTCACCGAGGACGTCGCGGAGCAGCTCGGCGACGCTCTGGTGCTGCGCGGCACCCTCGACCGGGAGTCGCTGCGGCTCGGCGTACTGGATCTGCCGAGCCCCGCGCACCGCCTGGCCTGGCTGGCCGACCACCTGGACCGCCTCCCCGGCTCGGGGATCATCTACACGCTGACCGTGGCGGCGGCCGGCGAGACCGCCGAGTTCCTCCGCGCCCGGGGCTGGTCGGTGGCCGCCTACACCGGGCAGGCCGAGGACGCCGACCGGCGGGCCGCCGAGCAGGACCTGCTGGACAACAAGATCAAGGCGCTGGTGGCGACCAGCGCGCTCGGCATGGGCTTCGACAAGCCGGACCTCGGCTTCGTGGTGCACCTGGGCGCGCCGCCCTCGCCGATCGCCTACTACCAGCAGGTCGGCCGCGCCGGCCGTGCCGTCGAGCACGCCGAGGTGCTGCTGCTGCCCGGCGTCGAGGACGCGGCCATCTGGCGGTACTTCGCCTCGCTCGCCTTCCCGCCCGAGGAGCAGGTCCGGGCCGTGCTCGCCGCCCTGGACACCGCACGGCCGATCTCCACCCAGGCCCTCGAACCGGTGGTCGACCTGCGCCGGGCCCGGCTGGAGCTGATGCTCAAGGTGCTCGACGTGGACGGCGCGGTCCGCCGGGTGCGCGGCGGCTGGCTCGCCACCGGCGAGCCCTGGGTCTACGACGAGGCCCGGTTGCGCCGCGTCGCCCAGGCGCGCACCGCCGAGCAGCAGGCCATGCGGGAGTACGCGGCCACGCCCGGCTGCCGGATGCGCTACCTGCGGGAGTGCCTCGACGACGCCGGGGCGGGGGACTGCGGCCGGTGCGACAACTGCGCCGCCCCGCTGTTCGGCACGGAGGTGTCCGACGCCGCGCTCAGCGCCGCGCAGACCTTCCTGGGCCGCCCCGGTGTGGAGATCGCCCCGAAGAAGCTCTGGCCGACCGGGTTGGAGGCGGTCGGCGTACCCCTGAAGGGGCGCATTCCCCCGGCGGAGCAGGCGCTGCCCGGCCGGGCCGTGGGACGCCTCTCCGACCTGGGCTGGGGCGGGCGGCTGCGCGGCCTGGTCGGGCCGGACGCGGCGGACGGCCCCGTCCCCGACGACGTGGCGGCCGCGGTGGTCGAGGTGCTGAAGGCGTGGGCGCACGGCGACGACCCGTGGCCGCGCCGCCCCGTCGGGGTGGTCGCGGTCGGGTCCCGCACCCGGCCGCTGCTGGTCGGCTCGCTCGCCGAGCGGATCGCCGCGGTGGGCCGGCTGCCGCTGCTCGGCGCGGTCGTCCCCACCGGCCCGTCCGGGCCCGGCGGGCCGCGCGGCAACAGCGCCCAGCGGGTACGCGCGCTGCACGACGCCTTCGCGGTGCCCGCCGACCTGGCCGACGCGCTGCCCGGGCTGGACGGGCCGGTGCTGCTCGTCGACGACCTGGTCGACTCGGGGTGGACCATGAGCATGGTGGCCCGCCTGCTGCGCCGGGCCGGCGCGCCCGACGTGCTGCCGCTGGCCCTCGCGGTCGCCGGCTGAACCGTCGCTCCGCAGCGGCGGAAAGTTCCCGACCGGCCGCCGAATGCGAGCGTCGCCACCGTCGGCGGACCGTCGGCGGGCCGGGCGCCCGACGGCGGTACCGTGGGCGCATGACCGAGCAGCGATCCGTCGTCCAGACGTATGCCGTCACCGGGATGACCTGCGAACACTGCGTCCGTGCGGTCACCGAGGAGCTGTCCGCGCTGCCGGGCGTCGAGGAGGTCCGGATCGACCTGGCCGCCGGCACCGCCACGGTCACCAGTGCCGCCCCGCTGCGCGTCGACTCCGTCCGTGCCGCCGTCGACGAGGCGGGTTACGAACTGGCCTCCGGCGTTGCCTGAGTCACCGCCCCTCGCCGGCCCCGACGCGCCGCCGCCCGGCCCCGACCTGACGGGGTCCGGGCCGGACGTGGCGGTGCCCGGGCCGGACGTGGCGGTGCCCGGGCCGGGCCCGGCGGGGTCCGCGGCCGATGCCGACGCCCCCGTCGCCGGCGGGTCCGGTGCGGGCGGGCCCGTCGAGGTGGACCGGGCGACGCTGCGGCTCGCCCTCGTGGTGGGCGGGCTGGTGCTCGCCGTGCTGCTCGGTTTCGGCCTCGGCCGGCTCAACCCGTCGCCGAACCCGGCCCGCACCGGGACCGCGGCGGTGGCCGCGGAGCACAGCCACGCCCCCGGCACCGGGGCACACTCGCACGGCGGGGCCACCGTCACCCAGGGCGGCGACGCCGACGCGGCCGGTCTGTCGATCAGCTCGGGCGGCTACACGCTCGCCCCGTCGACCGTCGAGTTCACCCCCGGCAAGGCCGGTGAGCTGCGGTTCCAGATCAAGGACGAGAGGCGGCGGGTCGTCACCCGCTTCGCCGTCGTGCACGACAAGCCGATGCACCTCATCGTGGTGCGCCGCGACCTCACGGGCTACCAGCACCTGCACCCGACGATGGCCCCCGACGGCACCTGGTCGGTGCCGCTGACGCTCCCCGAGCCGGGCGCCTGGCGGGCGTACGCGGACTTCACCGCGGTCGCCGACGACGGCCGGCAGACCGCCGTGATCCTCGGCGCCGACCTGGCCGCGCCCGGCGGGTACGCGCCCCGGCCGCTGCCCGCCCCGGCCACCTCGACCACGGTCCACGGGTTCACCGTCGGCTACACGGGCACCCCGGCCGTGGGGCAGTCGGTGCCGCTGCGGTTCCGGGTCACCGGGTCCGACGGCGCGGCCGCGCCGCTGCAGCCCTACCTCGGCGCGTACGGCCACCTGGTCGCGCTCCGCGAGGGCGACCTCGGCTACCTGCACGTGCACCCCGAGCCGGTGCGGGACGGCGACGCCGTGACGTTCTGGTTGACCGCGCCCGGGCCGGGCCGCTACCGGATGTTCCTGGACTTCCAGGTCGACGGCGTGGTGCGCACGGCCGCGTTCACCGTGACGGTGGCCTGAGCGGCCGTCAGCCCGCCCGGCGGACCGGGCGGCGGGCCAGGTAGCGGAGCAGGTCGCGGATGTGGTGCTTCTCCTCGGCGGGGACGTTCGGGTCGGCCAGCCGCTCCAGGATCACCCGGACGTCGGCCTCCACCGGGCCGTCCTCGGCGCCCCGGCGGCGCGGCACGGCGCCGGCGTCGGGCAGGCCCAGCGCGCGGAACGCGGCCGCCACCGGCAGGTCCAGAGCCGCGCAGAAGCCGCGCACCTTGGCCAGTTCGGGGTAGTCCTGCCAGTCGCCGGCCAGCCAGCGGAACACGGTCGACCGCCCCACGCCCGTGTGCGTGGCGAGGTCGGTCACCGTCCAGCCGCGCTCCTCGCGGGCGTCATCGATGGCGCGTCGCACGAAGCGCGCGAAGGCCATCTGCGGCGATACCTCTGCGGAGCCCATCCCCGGGGTCTGTCCCTTTCCGCCGGAGCACCCGACTCTGGGCACCGAGCCTAGTACGCCGACACCGATAAGTAACTGACTGATCGGTCGGAAGGTCCCGTGGGCGGGACCGCCAGAGGCATAGACAGTTGTGAGCCGTCAACTAAACTCGACGGACCCGCTGAGCAGCGAATGACCGACGACGAGGAGCAGCATGACCGAGCCGGACCGTCCCGTGCCCCACCGCCCGGGCGCGATCAGCCTCTTCTTCGTGGCCAAGGCCGGCGTGTTCGCCCTCGGCTTCTGGATCTGGCTGCTGGTGCTGGCGGTGCGCGGCGGCCCGGCGACCGGCGTGCACCTCATCGCCGCGACCGGGGCGATCACCACGACGCTGGTCGGCGTGGTGCTGGGGGCCCGGATGGCGCTCCAGCGCAGCGCCGCCGTCCGGCACGCCGAGCTGAAGCGGCTGCTCGTCGACATCTCGTGGAACGCGTTCGCCGCCGCCGGCAACGCCGACGAGTCGGGGACGGTGGTCCCGTTCCCGTTCCCGTCCGCGTCGCCGGAGGCCGACCGGTCCACCAACCGAGGGCTCGGCGACCGGGTGCCCGCGTTCGAGCGGGGGGAACGCAACCGGGGCGACCGCCGCCGCTAGCGACGGCCGGCGAGCAGCGTCTCCAGCCGGGGCGTCACGCCCCACTGGTCGACGAGCTGGCGATATTCGGCGCGCTGGTCGCCGGTCGGCGCGCTCCCGGTGCGCCGGGCCCGGATCAGCAGGTTGCGCGGGGTGTGCCGCGAGTCGACGAACTCCACCACCTCGGCGCGGTAGCCGTGCAGCCGGAGCAGGCCGGCGCGCAGCGCGTCGGTGAGCACGTCGGCGAACCGCTCGCGCAGGATGCCCTGCCGGGTGAGCAGCTCGTACGGCGCCGGCGCGGGGTGGGCCCGGAGCTGGGCCGCCACGTCGTGGTGGCAGCACGGCGCGGCGAGCACCCAGCGGGCTCCCCAGCGCAGCGCGCGGGCCAGCGCCTCGTCGGTCGCCGTGTCGCAGGCGTGCAGCGCCAGCACCAGATCCGGGGCCGGCTCGACCTGCGCGTCGGCGATGGTGCCGGCCACGAAGCTCACCCGGTCGGCCCAGCCCAGCCGCTCGGCCAGCTCGGTGTTGCGCCGGCGCTGGTCCTCGCGGACGTCCACCCCGACCAGCGTCACGTCCAGCCCCCGCTGCGTCAGGTAGCGGTGCGCCGCGAAGGTCAGGTAGGCGTTGCCGCAGCCCAGGTCCACCACGCGCAGCGGCCCGGTGAGGTCGTCCGGCAGGGTGGCCGCCAGCGCCCGGAGGAACGCGTCCACCTGCCGGCGCTTGGCCGCCGAACCGCCGATCTCGGCGAAGATCGGGTCGCCCGGGTCGAGCAGCCAGTCCTTGGCCCGGTCATGGCCGCCCGGCTCCGGCGCCGGCCGGCTCGCCGCCGCCCGGTGCACCTGCGCCTCGCCCGACTTGGTCACCCGGAGCTGGAGCGTGCTGTCGGCGGTCTCCACGTGCCAGTTGCCGAACGGCTCGGCCAGCAGCGCGTCGACCGCCACGTCGGCCTCCTCGCCCGGGGCCACGTTCCGGGTGTACGGCCGGGCCCCGTCGGAGGTCGAGATCTGGAGCCGCGGGCCGCCCTTGAGGGTGACCGGACGCAGCTCGGCGCGGACCATCGAGGGGCGCTGGCCGCGGCGACGGCCCGCGGCGACCGCCCGGGTCAGGGCGGGGTCGAGCAGCAGCGCCCGCACCTCGCTCAGCGCGGCGTCCAGCGGTTCCGGCATGGCTTCCTCTTCCTCGACGAGCTCGGCCGCACGGCCGGGGTGGAACGGGGACGTCCCCCGCACCGGATGACCGGTACGGGGGACGTCGGATGTCTCGCTGGTCAGTCGGCGGTCGCCTCGGCCGGCGTACCGGTGCCTCCGCCACCACGGCGGCGCCGGCGGCGGCGCGGCTTGCCGGCGGACTCGCCCTCCACGGCCGCGGCGGCCGGCTCGGCGCCACCCTCGGTGGAGATCACCGCGGTGGGCTCGCCGGCGACCGCCTCGCCGGCCCGGCGGCGCCGGCGGCGCCGCGGGGTGCGGGTGCCCTCCTCGGCGGCCGCCTCGGTGGGCGCAACCTCACCGCGGGCGTCGCTGTCGCCGCCGCGACCCTGGCGGCGCTCCCGGCCCCGGCCGTCGCCGCGGCTCTCGCCCCGGCCGTCGCCCCGGCCGTCGCCCCGGCCGTCGCCGCGCCGCGGGCCGCGCTCGCCGCGCCGCGACCGGCCACCGCCCAGGTCCTCCTCGACCTCGGCCGACAGGCCGGCGCGAGTGCGGTCGGCGGTCGGCAGCGTGCCGCTGACGTCCCGGGAGATGTCCAGGTCGGTGTAGAGGTGCGCGGAGGTGTGGTAGGTCTCCGGCGGCTCCGGCATGTCGAGCCCGAGGGTCTTGTCGATGATCCGCCAGCGGGGCATGTCGTCCCAGTCGACGAAGGTCACCGCGACACCGGACGCCCCGGCCCGGCCGGTGCGGCCGATCCGGTGGGTGTAGGTGTCCTGGTCCTCGGGGCAGTCGTAGTTGATGACGTGGGTGACGCCGGTGACGTCGAGACCGCGGGCCGCCACGTCGGTGGCGACCAGGATGTCGATCTTGCCGGCGCGGAACGCCCGCAGCGCCCGCTCCCGCGCGCCCTGACCCAGGTCGCCGTGGACGGCCGCGACCGCGAAACCGCGGAAGTCGAGGTCCTCGGCCACCCGGTCGGCGGCCCGCTTCGTGCGGGTGAAGATCATGGTCAGCCCGCGACCCTCCGCCTGGAGGATGCGCGCCACGATCTCGACCTTGTTCATCGAGTGGGTGCGGTAGACCAGCTGCTGGGTCTGCGGCGACGGGCCGGTCTCGGCGGTGTGCCCGGCGTGGATCGTCACCGGCCGGCGCAGGAAGCGCCGGGACAGCGCGACGATCGGGTCCGGCATGGTGGCCGAGAACAGCATGGTCTGCCGGTCCTCCGGCAGCATGGCCAGGATCTTCTCGACGTCGTCGAGGAAGCCCAGGTCGAGCATCCGGTCGGCCTCGTCGAGCACCAGCGCATGCACCCGGTCGAGCCGGAGGTGCTTCTGCTTGGCCAGGTCCAGCAGGCGGCCGGGGGTGCCGACCAGGATCTCGACGCCCTTGCGCAGCGCGTCGATCTGCGGCTCGTACGCGACGCCGCCGTAGATCGGCAGCACCCGGACGCCCCGGGTGCGGCCCGCGGCGTCCAGGTCCTTGGCGACCTGCAGGCCCAGCTCGCGGGTGGGGACGACGACCAGCGCCTGCGGCACGCCGTCGCTGCCCTCGGAGGGCGCGAAGACGCGCTCCAGCAGCGGGATGCCGAAGCCGAGGGTCTTGCCGGTGCCGGTCGGCGCCTGGCCGATCAGGTCGACGCCGCGCAGCCCGATCGGCAGCGCGTACTCCTGGATGGCGAAGGCGCGGGTGATGCCGGCGGCGGCCAGCGCCTCGACGGTCTCCTGTCGGGCGCCGAGTTCGGCGAAGGTGGGAGCCTCCGGACGGACCGGAGCGGTGGGGGCCAGTTCGTGGCCCTGAATCTGCTCGCTCATATGGATTTGGGGGTGCCCTCTCGTGGTGCGCCCCGTCATGTCCTCAGGGCGCGAACGGTATGCCGCGGGCCACACGGTCGGCGGCGGTTACGCCGAGCCGGACCGGGCCGCACGCGCGCCGGGGACCGGTGCTGATCAGCTGAGCTGAACGAATCGGTGCCCACGGCAACTGTCTCATCCTACCTGAACTGCCTGGGAGCCGTCCTGATTCCAGGTGACGGCATCGCGTCCGGGGATGACCGGTGTGACCTGGATCACTATGAAGGCGCTGTTGCGTGCGGGCGGTAGCCTGCGCTCGTGTCCGCCCCCGACCCCGCCCTGGTCGACCTGCTCGGCCTCGTCGCCTACGGCGAACTGCTCGCCTTCGACCGGCTGGCCGCCGACGCCCGCCTCGCCCCCGACCTGCGCCGCCGCGCCGCGCTGAGCGAGATGGCCGCCGCCGAGATCGCGCACTACCGGTGGATCGCCGACCGGATCACCGCGCTCGGCGTGACCCCCGACGAGGCCATGGCCCCCTACGTCGAGGCGTTGCAGGCCTACCACGACTCGACCGAGCCGAAGGACTGGCTGGAGGCGGTGACCAAGGCGTACGTGGGCGACGCCATCAGCGACGACTTCCTGCGCGGGATCGCCGGCGGCCTCGACGGGCCGGACCAGCGGCTGATCCTCGACGTGCTGCACGACTCGCGGTACGCCGAGTTTGCCGCCGCCGAGATCCGGGCCGCCATCGCGGCGGAACCCCGGGTGGCCAACCGGCTCTCCATGTGGGCCCGGCGGCTGGTCGGCGAGGCGCTCTCCCAGGCGGGCCGGGTCGCCGCCGCCGACCGGGGCGCGCTCACCGCGCTGATCTCCCGGGCGGGCGTGGACGTGCCGGCGCTGTTCCGCCGGCTGACCGACGCGCACACCGCGCGGATGACCGCCGCGGGGTTGAACAACTGAACGCCGCGCGCCGCCGTGACGGGCTCACCCGCCACGGCGGGCCGGCTGGGGATGACGGCCCGCGACGGCGGGCCGACCGGGATCAGCGGACGGTGAACCCGACCGCGCGGGGCGAGGCCTCCGCGATCTCGACGTAGGCGACCTTCGTGACCGGCACGATGACCCGCCGGCCCTTCTCGTCGGTCAGGGAGAGGGCGCCCTCACCCTTGGCGACGGCGTCGGTCACGATCTGCTCGATCTCGGCCGGCGACTGCGCGCTCTCCAGGACCAGCTCCCGCGGCGCGTACTGCACGCCGATCTTGACCTCCACTGTGCCTCCTCAACTGGGGCGAAAAAGCCACCGTGGGAAGGCTATCCGATCTGGCGGCCCGATGTTCAGGCTGACTCACCTTGCAGCGGGAAGCTGGCGATGCCCCGCCAGGACAGGGCCGCGACCAGCGCCTCGGCCTCCGCCTTGGGCACCTGGCGGCCACCGGCGAGCCAGAACTGGGCAGCGGTCTCGGCGGCGCCGACGAGGCCGGAGGCGAGCAGCTCGGCGTGCGCCCGGCTCACCCCGGTGTCCGAGATGATGGTGTCGGTGATCGCCGCGATGCAGCCCTGCTCGACCCGCTCCACCCGCTGCCGCACGGCCGGGTCGTTGCGCAGGTCCGACTCGAAGACCAGCCGGAACGCCTCGCTCTCGTGGTCGACGAAGTCGAAGTACGCGCGCACCGAGGCGCCGACCCGCTCCTTGTTGTCGTTGGTGCCGCGCATCGCGTCGTGCACCTTCGCCACGATGGCGTCGCAGTGCGTGTCCAGCAGCGCCAGGTAGAGCTCCATCTTGCCCGGGAAGTGCTGATAGAGCACGGGCTTGGAGACACCCGCCCGCTCGGCGATGTCGTCCATCGCGGCGGCGTGGTAGCCCTGCGCGACGAACACCTCCTGGGCGGCGGCGAGCAGCTGCTTGCGCCGCGCCGAGCGGGGCAGGCGGGTGGGCCGGCCGGCGGTCTGCGCACCGTTCCCCACAGCGGTCATGGGAACCTCCGAGTTTCTCTGTACGAGCCGGCACTTATCACCCGAACCGGTCCGGGTTCGTGAACCCGTCGCGGAATTGGCCCGCCGCTGTAACTTATCGCCACTGTCACCACACGGTAGCCTCAGCGGGGGCGACCAAGGAGCGCGCGGTGAGTGAATCAGGGCAACCCGGAGCCGCCACCCCGGGAGAGCACGGCGACGGCACGGGTCAGCAGGACGACCTGGCCCGCGCCGGCAGCGGGTGGGCGCCCCCGGCGACCGGCTGGGCCCGGGGCGCGCCGGCGCCCGGCGGCTGGCCCCGCGCCGACCTCACCACCGGCTGGGGTGCCTCGTCCCCTCGGCACGGCGACCTCCCCGCCCCGCTGCCCGGGCTGACCGCCGAGGAGCCGCCCGGGCGGGTCAACGGCCGCCACGTCAACGGCATCCACCACGCCGGGGAGGAGCCCTCCGTGACCCGCCAGGCGCCGGTGAGTGCCCCGCCCGCGGACGAGCCGCGCCGGGAGACCGGCGGCGACCGGCTCATCGTGCCGGCCCAGCGGCCGGCGCCCGCGGTCGAGCAGCCGACCGCCGAGGCCGATCCCGGCCCGTCCCGGCACGCCTCCGACGACCCGCCCGCGCCGCGCGCCGCGCGCTGGGCGGAGAGCGGCCCGACCTCCGGGCCGCCGGCCCTCCAGGTGCCGCCGGTCGGCGCCGCCGCCTCCGGCTTCGAGGTGCCCCCCGGCTTCCACGCCCCGACCGCCGACCGGTCCGAACCCGCACCGTCGCTCTCCCGTGGCTGGGCCGACCGGCCCACCTCGGCCCCGCCGGCCGGCGGGGGCTGGGCCGACCGGCCGACCTCGGCTCCGCCGGCTGGCGGGGGCTGGGCCGAGCGGCCGACCTCGGCTCCGCCGGCTGGCGGGGGCTGGGCCGAGCGGCCCACCTCGGCTCCGCCGGCCGGCCCGGACCCCGCCGCCGGCGAGGAGCGCCGGCCCGCCGCCGAGCAGCCGCGCGCCGCGGCCGACGACCGGGCCGCCAGGCCGGCCGGGGAACCGCCGTGGTCCGGCCCGGCCTGGAACCGTCCGAGCCGTGGCGGTGGCTGGGCGCCGCCGTGGGGGCGCGAGAACGGGTCGACTGGCCGCCCGGCCGGCGAGGACGAGCCGGCCGGCCGCCGGACCGCCCGCGAGGAGGAGCCGACCGGCCGCCGCGCCGCCCGCGAGGACGAGCTGGCCGGCCGCCGTGCCGCCCGCGAGGAGTGGGCGCCCGAGCCGGTCCGGCCCTACGAGCCGGCCCGGGTCGAGCCGCCCGCCGGCTACGACCCGCCACGGCCGGAGCCGGTCCGCCCCTACGAGCCGGTCCGGGCCGAGCCACCCGCGGGCTACGAGGCGTCGCGCCCGGAGCCGACCCGGCCGTACGAGGCGCCCGAGTCCCGCCCGGGGCCGGAGCCGGCCGCCCGCGAGCTTCCCGACCGGCCGACCTGGGCCGGGCCGCCCGTGCCGGTCACCCCGTTCAGCGCGCCCCCGCACACGACGCCGACCAGCGCACCGCCCATGCCCCCCGAGACGCCCACGGGCCCGCCGCCCACCGCCTACCCGCCCGCGCCGCCCGTCCGCGCCGCCGAGGAGCGGGAGTCCAGGCCGTACCGGCTGCCGGGCGGGGCGGA
The DNA here is from genome assembly GCF_040607315.1 of Micromonospora sp. NPDC005305. Lineage (NCBI taxonomy): Bacteria > Bacillati > Actinomycetota > Actinomycetes > Micromonosporales > Micromonosporaceae > Micromonospora > Micromonospora sp. NPDC005305. Next base: position 34,218 of record NZ_JBEXGL010000025.1, read on the forward strand.
GCGGCCACCCGCCGCGCCGGCCGGCCCGCCGCCCGCGACCGGCGGCGTGGCCCCCGTCGACCGCGCCCCCGCACCCACCCCGACGAGCGCACCTCCCTACGCGGCCCGCCGGTCCGCACCGGAGCCGCCGCCGGCCGCCGAGGCGGCCGAGCTGACCCCGGTGCTGCCGCAGCGCGTCCCCGCCGAGCCGGATGTGCCCGTCGTGCCGGAGCCGCCCGCCGTGGAACCGCCCGCCGAGACCCCCGAACTCGCCCGCATCGCCACCCACCTGCGCCGGGACGACGAACCCGCGCCGCTGCGCGAGCGGCCGGAGGGCTTCGACGTCAACGCCATCCTCGACGCGGTCCGCGAGGTGGCCGGCGTCCGGGACGCGGCCCTGCGCCGCACCCCGGCCGGGGCGCACAGCCTCCGGCTGGACCTCGCCGACGGCGCGGACCCGGCCGAGGTGAGCCGGGTGGTCGCCCGGCTGCTCCAGGAGCGGATGGGGCTGGCCGCCGCCCCGCAGAACCTGCCCGGCGCCCCGTCGACCCCGCCGCCCCCGGTCCGCCGCCGGTCGGCCCAGCCGCGCGCCGACCGTCCCGCCGAGCCCCGCCCGACCGAGGCCCGGCCGGGCCCGGCCGGGCCCGGCCCGCAGTCCCGCCCCGCGGAGGACCTGTCCGGCCCGACGCGGTCCGCGCAGTCCCGTCCGGGGGACGACCTGCCCGGCCCGGCCTGGTCGGCGCCGCAGTCCCGTCCGGCGGAGGACGCGCCCGGCCCGGCCTGGTCGGCGCCGCAGTCCCGTCCGACGGGGGAGGCGCCCGGCCCGGCCTGGTCGGCGGCCCAGTCCCGTCCGGCCGAGGACGTGGCCGACCCGAGGCCCGGCCCGGCGGAGGAGCCGACCGGCCCGCAGTCCCGACCGGCCGGGGACCCGGCCGGTCCGAGGTCCGGCCCGAACCGGCCGGCCGAGAACCGGTCCGGTGAGGGCCGGTTCGCGGCGCCCGAGGCACGCGCCGGCCGACTCGCCGAGGCTCCCGCCGAGGGCGCCGACGCGGGGGCCGAGCCGCCGCGCCGCCGCCGGCAGGCCGGCCACCGGGGCCGGGCCGCGGTCGAGGAGTCCTCGCTCGCCACCGCCCCGGCCGGCACGGCCACCGGCAGCCCGGCCACGCTCGGCACCTCGTACTCCGGCGGGCAGATGAGCACGACGGAAACCGCGCCGTCGCGACCGCTGGACACCGGCGGCCTGCCCGGGCCCCGGGTGGTGATCGACCACGTCCAGGTGAGCACCTTCGGCCTCGATGCCACCGTGGAGGTCCGCCTGATCGCCGGGGACCGCACGGCCGAGGGGCACTCCACCGGGCCGGCCGTGGACGGCTACGTGCTGCGGCTGTGCGCGGTGGCCGCAGCCGCCGCGGTGGACGAGCTGCTCGGCCAGGCCGCGCCGGCCGGGGAGCGGGGGCGGTGCTTCGTCGAGCACACCGCCGTGGTGCCGTTCGGCAACTGCGAGGTGGCGACCGTCGTCGTGCTGCTGGTCTGCGACGGCTGGGTGGAGCAGTTGGCCGGTTCCGCCCTGGTCGCCGGGGATCCCCGGCAGGCCGTGGTCCGGGCGACCCTGGCCGCGGTGAACCGCCGGCTGGAGGCGCTGCTCGCCTGAGCCGGTGTCGGGCCGGGCCGGTCCGGGAAGACTGGAGCCATGAAGCCCGCCGCCCTCTGGCCGGACCAGCTCCTGCCCGCGCACCACGTCCCGCCGCCCTGGCCGGGCCGGCACGTCCGTCTCGACGGCACGGTGACGTACGTGCGGGACACCCCCGCCACCGCGTCCGGCGCGGCGCCGGCGCTCTACGTGCACGGCCTCGGCGGCTCGTCACAGAACTGGACGGACCTGGCCGGCCTGCTCGCCGACCGGCTCCACGGCCAGGCGATCGACCTGCCGGGTTTCGGGCGCAGCGAGCCGGGCCGCCGCTACACCGTGCCGTCCTTCGCCGACCGCGTGGTCCGGTGGATCGAGCACAGCGACCGGGGGCCGGTGCACCTGTTCGGCAACTCGCTCGGCGGCGCCGTCTGCGTCCGGGTGGCGGCGCTGCGGCCGGACCTGGTCCGGACGCTGACCCTGATCTCCCCGGCCCTGCCGTTCCTGGACTTCCGCCGCTCGTTGCAGGGGCGGATGCTGCCGCTGCTGGCGATCCCCCGGGGCGAGCGGCTGGCGGCCTGGCGGCTGGCCCAGCTCGCTCCCGAGGTGATGGCCCAGCAGGTGATGGAGGCGTGCATCGCCGACCTGACCCGGATCGGCGAGCAGCGCCGGCAGGAGGCGGTGGAGGAGATCCGGATCCGTTACGAGGCGGCCCACTACGCCGCCGCCTACGTCCGCACCTTCCGGGGCCTGGTCTCCAGCTTCCTGCGGTCGTACCTGCCGGGGTCCGGGTCGCTGTGGCGGCTGGCGGGGGCGGTGCGGGTGCCGACGCTGGTGGTGGGCGGGCGGCAGGACCGCCTGGTCGACGTGCGGGTGGCACCGCAGGCCGCCCGCGTGATCCCGGACAGCCGCCTGCTGATGCTCGACGGCGTCGGGCACGTGGCCCAGTTGGAGGTGCCCCGGACCGTGGCGCGGGCGGTGCTCGCGCTGCTCGCCGAGGCGTCCCCCGACGGATCGCCGCCGGGTGGGGAGCGGACGGAGGCGCAGGCCAGGGCACTGATCACCGAAACGGAGGAGAGCGGGCGGCGCCGCGACATGGCAGGCTGAGCCGGATGCCCACCTCCGTACGTCCGCGTGCCGCGCGGCCCACCGCCCCGCCCGCCGGCCGCTGGCGTTCCGCGGTCGTGGTCTGCGCCTTCCTCGTCACCGCCGCGGTCGGCATCGGTGTCGCGCTGCAACACCCGTCCGTCGGGGCCGAGGCGCTCGTCAACGCCGGCGCGGCGGCCCTGCCGCCCCAGCCGACCGGCGCGCCGCCCCCGAGCGTGCCGCCACCGCCACCGTCACCGTCGGCGTCGCCGGATCCGGTGGCGAGCACGCCGGTGCTGCGGCTGCCCGGTGCGGTGCCCGCGCACGGCCGGGGGAGCTTCGGCTACGACGACCGGGCCGGCGGGGTGCTGGGCCGGGCCGGGGTGCTGCGCCGGTTCCGGGTGGCGGTGGAGAACGGCTCCGGTGAGGACGCGCACGCCTTCGGTGACGCGGTGCAGCGGGCGCTGGCGGGGCCGGGGAGCTGGGTGGACAGTGGCCGGCTGCGGTTGCAGCGGGTGGGGCCGGGCAGCCGGTCGGACTTCACGATCTACCTGGCCACCCGCGACACCGCGGGTCGCCTCTGCCGTGCCGGGGGGATCGACATCCGGGTGGGCGGGGTGCCGTACACGTCCTGCCGGGTCACCGGCAAGGTGGTGATCAACCTGGACCGGTGGCGGACCTCGGCGCCGCACCTGGTGGCGGCGAAGCTCCCGCTGGACACCTACCGGCTCTACGTCATCAACCACGAGGTCGGTCACCAGTTGGGACACCACCACGAGGCCTGCCCCGGGAAGGGCCGGGCGGCGCCGGTGATGCAGCAGCAGACGCTCTTCCTGAACGGCTGCCGGCCGAACCCGTGGCCGTTCGTGGGCGGGAAGCGGTACACCGGTCCGCCGGTGTGAAGGACCTGATCGTGGCGATGAGAAGTATTCCGGGGGAGAAGCGGTAAAAAGGGCTAATTGCCCGAATTGCCATGGCACGCTGAGGACATGACGTCGTCGTCCCCTTACGACCCGCCTGACGATCCCCGCCCGCCGAGGCTGGACTTCGACCGCCCGCCGGCCCACCCGGCAACAACCCCGCCGGCCCGGCCCGGCCTCCGCCGGGCGCGGCGCCGACGGCGGCGCGCCCTGCTGCTCCTGGTGGCGCTGCTCGCCGCGGGCGCCGGCGTGGCCGGCGTGACCCGGCTGTCCGGGCCGGACGGGCCGGTGCACCTGTCCGGCCGGCACCCGCTGTCCGCCGCCGACCCGTCCCTGGCCAACGGCACCGGCGACGGGCCCGGGACCGAGCCGAGCGGATACCCCACCGCCGGCCCCGGCAACTTCGCCGCCGCCGACGGCCGCTCACCCGTACACGGTCAGGACGGACCACTGCGCCGCTACCGGGTGGAGGTCGAGCAGGACGCCGGACAGGACGTGGACGAGTTCGCCGCCACCGTGGACGCGGTGCTCGGCGACCCGCGCAGCTGGATCGCCTCCGGTGAGCTGCGGGTGCAGCGGGTGCCCGAGGCCGACGCCGCCGACTTCACCATCTACCTGGCCACCCCGGCCACCTCGGAGTGGATGTGCGCCGAGGGCGGGCTGAGCACCCAGCGGTACACCTCCTGCCGGCTGCCCGGCCGGGTCGTCATCAACCTGGCCCGCTGGATGGAGGCGGTGCCCGACTACGGGGCGCCGCTGGAGGTCTACCGGACCTACGTGGTGAACCACGAGGTCGGGCACGAGTTCGGCGAGATGCACCAGGCCTGCCCCGAGCCCGGCGCGCCGGCCCCGGTGATGCAGCAGCAGACGTACGGGCTGGACGGCTGCGTGGCGAACGCCTGGCCGTACGTCGACGGGGTCCGCTACGAGGGCGAGCCGATCGACGGGGTCTGAGATATTCCCGCTCCCGCATGTCGGGCTACGTGGCCCTCATCATGGCCGATCCCTACCGGGGCGAGCGACAATGGCGCGGTCCCACCGCCGATCCCGGGGAGTCCACCGTGTCGTTGCCCCCGCTCGTCGAGCCCGCCGCCGAGCTGACCGTAGACGAGATCCGTCGCTACTCCCGCCACCTGATCATCCCGGACGTCGGGGTCGAGGGGCAGAAGCGGCTGAAGAACGCCCGGGTGCTGTGCGTGGGCGCGGGAGGGCTCGGCTCGCCGGCCCTGCTGTACCTCGCCGCCGCCGGTGTCGGCACCCTCGGCATCATCGACTTCGACACCGTCGACGAGTCGAACCTCCAGCGCCAGGTCATCCACGGCGTGTCCGACGTCGGCCGGTCCAAGGCCGAGTCCGCCGCCGCCTCGATCCGCGAGATCAACCCGCTGGTCAACGTGGAGATCCACAACACCGCGCTGGACCGGGACAACGTCCGGGAGATCTTCTCCGGCTACGACCTGATCGTCGACGGCACCGACAACTTCGCCACCCGCTACATGGTCAACGACGCGGCGGTGCTGCTCGGCAAGCCGTACGTCTGGGGTTCGATCTACCGGTTCGACGGCCAGGCGTCGGTGTTCTGGGCCGAGCACGGTCCCTGCTACCGCTGCCTCTACCCGGAGCCGCCGCCGCCCGGCATGGTCCCGTCCTGCGCCGAGGGCGGCGTGCTGGGCGTGCTCTGCGCGTCCATCGGGTCGATCCAGGTCAACGAGGCGATCAAGCTGCTCGCCGGCATCGGCGAGCCGCTGGTCGGCCGGCTGATGGTCTACGACGCCCTGGAGATGAGCTACCGCAAGATCAAGGTTCGCAAGGACCCGAACTGCGTGCTCTGCGGCGAGAACCCGACGGTCACCGACCTGCTGGAGGACTACGAGGACTTCTGCGGCGCGGTCTCCGACGAGGCGCAGGAGGCGGTGGTCGACTCGACCATCACCGCCCTGGAGCTGAAGGAGTGGCAGGACGCCGGCAAGGACGTCTTCCTGGTCGACGTCCGCGAGCCGGCCGAGTACGAGATCGTCCGGATCCCCGGCTCCACCCTGATCCCCAAGGGCGAGATCATCTCGGGCGAGGCGCTGGCGAAGCTCCCGCAGGACAAGCAGATCGTGCTGCACTGCAAGTCCGGTGTCCGCTCGGCCGAGGCGCTCGCCGCGCTCAAGGCGGCCGGCTTCAAGGACGCCGTGCACGTCCAGGGCGGCGTGCTCTCCTGGATCAAGCAGATCGACCCGGCGCTGCCGGCGTACTGAGTCGCGCTCGTCGAAGGGCCCTCCCGGGTGTGCCGGGAGGGCCCTTCGCGTACCGCCGGTGGGCCGGGCCACCCCTGGCCGAGCTACCGAGGCGTAACCACGTTTGCGCCGGTAGCGTGACCGGCGTGGTGGATCTGGACGCGGCGATCGGCTTCGTCGTGGCATACGGCGACGCGGTGGACCGCGCCCGCCTCTCGCGGCTGCGCACCGGCGCCCCGGTGCCGCCCGACCTGCTCGACGCGGCCGAGTCCGGGCAGGCGCCCGGCGGCGGCTGGCCGGCCGTGCTCGACGGCGAGGTCGCCTCGGTCGACGCCACCTGCTACCGCCTGGCCGAGCTGGACGACCTCGGGGCGCTGGGCCGCCCCGCCGCCCGGCACGCCCTGGACTGGCTGGCCGCCCGCCAGCTCGCCGACGGCGGCTGGGACGAGGACCCGTCGCTGGCCGGGTTCGCCCCCGAGTGGGCCACCCCGGGCGACCCGGAGGCCCGGCTCTTCCTCACCGCCAACGCCGGGTTCTGGCTCACCGTGGCCGGGCTGGACGCCCGCGCCGCCGGGCCGCTCGACCACCGGGTCGGCGGGGCGTACGCCGGGGTCGTGCAGGCCGCGGCCCAGGCGCTCGCCGGGCAGCTCGCACCGGACGGCAGCTGGCCGTCCTTCCTCCCGGCCGGCTGGCTCGCCGCGGCCGTGCTGCACCGCCAGCAGCTCTACTACGAGTCCGCCCGCATCCAGGCGGTGCTGGCCGAGCGCATCCCGCAGATGTCCCCGGCCGACGTGGCCTGGCTGGCCGCCACGCTGCGGCGGGTCGACGTGGGCGAGGAGCAGTGGCTGCTCGTCTCGGCCCGGCGGCGGCTGGCCGAGACGCAGCGCAGCGACGGCGGCTGGGACAGCGACGACGGCCATCAGTTCGACGTGCACACCACGCTGCGGGCGATCCGGGCCTGCCGCCAGACCGCCCCGGAGGCCCCGGTCTCCGGCGCGCCGTTCGTCGGGCCGCAGCCGGCCGCGCCGCCGCTGGTGCCCGCGCCCCGCCCGGCGCCGGTGTCCGACCTGGTCCTGCCGCCCGCCGTCCCGTTGCCGAGGCCGGCCCCGCCGTCCGCTCCGCCACCGGAGGCGGCGCCACCCGAGCCGGCCGCGCCGACCGCCTGAGCCCCGGCCGCGCCGACCGCCTGAGCCGGCCCGCTCAGCGCAGGTGGCCGTCGCCCGTGACGACGTACTTGGTGCTGGTCAGCTCGGGCAGCCCCATCGGGCCGCGGGCGTGCAGCTTCTGCGTGGAGATGCCGATCTCGGCGCCGAAGCCGAACTCGCCACCGTCGGTGAACCGGGTGGAGGCGTTCACCATCACGGCCGCCGCGTCCACCCGGGCCACGAACTCGCGGGCCGCCGGCTGGGAGTCGGTGACGATCGCCTCGGTGTGGCCGGTGCCGTGCCGCCGGATGTGCGCGACCGCCGCCTCCAGCGAGTCGACCACGGCGACCGAGATGTCGGCGGAGAGGTATTCGGTGTCGAAGTCCTCGTCGGTGGCCGGCACCACGGCGTCCGAGTAGGCCGCCACCCGCGCGTCGCCGTGCACGGTCACCCCGGCGTCGGCGAAGGCGGCCAGCACGGCCGGCAGGAAGGCGTCCGCGACGCCCGCGTGCACCAGCAGGGACTCAGCCGTGTTGCAGGTGGACAGGCGCTGCGTCTTGGAGTTCAGGGTGACCGCTACGGCCTTGGCCAGGTCGGCGGCGGCGTCGACGTAGACGTGGCAGTTGCCCACCCCGGTCTCGATCACCGGCACGGTCGACTCCTCGACCACGGTCCGGATGAGCGACGCGCCGCCGCGCGGGATCAGCACGTCGACCAGGCCGCGGGCGCGCATCAGCTCCTTGACCGAGTCGCGGGTGCTGGCATCGAGGAGCTGCACCGCGTCGGCCGGCAGGCCGGCACCGGCGACCGCGTCGCGGAGCACCGCGACCAGGGCGGCGTTGGAGTGCGCCGCCGAGGAGGAGCCGCGCAGGAGGGCCGCGTTGCCGGACTTCAGGCAGATCCCGGCCGCGTCGACGGTCACGTTGGGACGGCCCTCGTAGACGATGCCGACCACCCCGAACGGCACCCGGACCTGCCGCAGCTCCAGCCCGTTGGGCAGGGTCGCGCCGCGGACCACCTCACCGACCGGGTCGGGCAGCGCGGCCATCTGCCGCAGCGCGTCGGCGATGGCGGCCACCCGGGCCTCGTCGAGGGCCAGCCGGTCCAGCACGGCCGCGCTCAGCCCGGCCTCCCGCCCGGCCGCCAGGTCCGCCGCGTTCGCGGTCAGGATCTCGGGGGTACGCGCCACCAGCGCGTCGGCCATCGCGTGCAGCGCCGCGTCCTTGACCGTCCGGGTGGCAACGGCCAGGGCCTCCGCGGCGCCCCGAGCCCGGCGGGCCTGCTCAACCACACTCATTGCGCACTCCTTGAGGTGTTAGGAGGGGCCCCTGTACAACGCGAGGCGTTAGCAGGGGGCCCCTGCTTACAGCAGGACGAGGTCGTCGCGGTGGACGACCTCCCGTTCGTACGCCGGGCCGAGCGCCGCGGCGAGTTCCGAGGTGGAGCGGCCGAGCAGACCGGGCAGCTCGACCGCGTCGTAGTTGACCAGCCCACGGGCGACCGGCGCGCCCTCGGTGTCGACCAGGTCCACCGGGTCCCCGGCGGTGAACGCGCCGTCGACCGCGGTGATCCCGGCCGGGAGCAGGGACTTGCGCCGCCCGACCACGGCCTGCACGGCGCCCGGGTCGAGGTGCAGCCGGCCGCGCGGCGCGGTGGCGTGCGCCAGCCAGAAGAGCCGGGCGGCCGGGCGCCGGCTGCTCGGGTGGAAGAAGGTGCCGACCGGCTCGCCGGCCAGCGCCGGCCCGGCCAGCGGCGCGGCGGTGAGCACCACGGGAACCCCGAAACCGGTGGCGATCCGGGCCGCCTCGACCTTGGTGACCATGCCGCCGGTGCCCACCCCGGCCCGGCCCGCGCCGCCGATGTCGATGCCGGCCAGGTCGCCCTCGCCGTGCACCTCGGTGATCCGGGTGCTGCCGGAGCGGGTCGGGTCGCCGGTCCAGAGCGCGTCGACGTCCGACAGCAGCACCAGCAGGTCGGCGTCGACCAGGGCGGCGACCAGCGCGGCGAGCCGGTCGTTGTCGCCGAACCGGATCTCCTCGGTGGCGACCGTGTCGTTCTCGTTGACGATCGGCACGGCCCGCAGGTCGAGCAGCTTGCGCAGGGTCCGGTACGCGTTGCGGTAGTGCGCCCGCCGGGTCACGTCGTCGACGGTGAGCAGCACCTGCCCGACGGTGAGCCGGTGCCGGGCGAAGGCCGCCGCGTACCGGCCGATGAGCAGGCCCTGCCCGACGCTGGCGGCGGCCTGCTGGGTGGCCAGGTCGCGGGGGCGCCGGGGCAGCCCGAGCGGGGCCAGGCCGGCGGCGATCGCGCCGGAGGACACCAGCACGACCTCGCGCCCCGCGGCGGCCAGCGCGCCGAGCGTGTCGACCAGCGCGTCGACCCGGGCGTCGTCCAGGCCGCCGGCCGGGGTGGTCAGCGAGGACGAGCCGATCTTGACGACGATCCGGCGGGCCGAGGTGACTGCTTCGCGCACCGGACCATTCTGCGCGCTGCGGTCCGCCGCACCTCGGCGCGTTCCCATATCGTGGCAGCCCGTGACACCTGACGAGTACGTCGAGGCGGTGCTGGACCTGGTCGAGCGGATCCCGCCGGGCCGGGTGATGTCGTACGGGGCGGTGGCCGACGCCCTCGCCGAGCGGTCGGGGCGGGCGTCGGCCCGGCTGGTCGGTTCGATCATGGCCCGCCACGGTGGCGGGGTGCCGTGGCACCGGGTGGTGAACTCGGCCGGCCGGCTGCCACCGGGGCACGAGGTGGAGGCGCGGGCCCGGCTGCGTGCCGAGGGCTGCCCCCTGCGCCCGTCGGGGGTCGACATGACGGCGGCGTGGTCGCCCGACGAGGGGATGTGACCGCCGACATAACGTGAGTAGCATTCGGCTCCATGACAGGAACGGGCGGGAGCCTGCCTCGCCGGGTGCACGCCGGATACGCGCTGGGCTCCCTGGTCACCGGCGCGTTCGGCACGGTGCCCGGGCTGCTCCTGCTGCCGTACCTCACCGACACGCTGGGTGTCGCCGCCGGGGTGGCGGCCCTGCTGGTGCTCCTGCCGAAGGCGTGGGACGTGCTGGTCAACCCGGTCGCCGGGCGGATCTCCGACCGGACCCGGTCCCGCTGGGGCGCGCGCCGGCCCTGGCTGCTCGGCGGCGGGCTCGCGCTGGCCGTGCTCTTCGCCTCGATCTTCGCGGCGCCGTTCGGGTCCGGCCCGGCCGCCGGGACGTACGTGGCCGTCGCGTTCCTGGCCACCGCGACCGCGTTCGCGTTCTTCCAGGTGCCCTACGTGGCCATGCCCGCCGAGTTGACCGACGACCCGGCGGAGCGTACCCGGCTGATGAGCTGGCGGATCGCGGTGCTGGCGCTGGCCATCCTGGTCTCCGGCGCGGTGGCCCCGGCCGTGGTGACCGCCGGCGGCGACGGCCTGCCCGGGCACCGCTGGATGGGGCTGTTCGTGGCCGCGCTGATCGTGGCCGGCACGGTCGGCGCGTTCCTCGGCACCCGATCCGCGCCGAGCGGCACGGTGGGGGAGAGCGAGCCGAGCCTGCGCGCCCAGCTCGCGGTCGCCGGCCGGAACCGGCCGTTCCGGGTGCTGCTGGTCTGCTTCGTGATCCAGTCCGCCGGGGTGGCGACCGTGCTGGCCGGGGTGAAGTACTTCGCCGACCAGGTGCTCCGCGCCCCCGACAGCGGGCCGACCCTGCTTTTCGCCTGCTTCGTCGGCCCGGCGCTGCTGGTCATGCCGCTGTGGACCCGGGCCGGCGCCCGGCTGGGCAAGCGCGCCGCGCTGGTCGCCGCCTCGCTGATCTTCGCGGCCGGCGCGCTGGCCCTGGTCGCCGCCCCCGCGCTCCCGCCCGCCGGGGTCTACGCCGTGGTCGCCCTCATCGGCGTCGGCTACGCCGGCCAGCAGGTCTTCGCGCTGGCCATGCTGCCGGACTGCATCGCCTACGACACCGCCCGCACCGGCCGCCGGCAGGCCGGCGTGTTCACCGGGCTGTGGACCGCGGGGGAGACCTTCGGCCTGGCCCTCGGCCCCGGCATCTACGGGCTGGTCCTCCAGCTCTCCGGCTACGTCTCCTCGTCCACCGGGGTCGCGGCGGACCAGTCGGCGACCGCCCGGCTCGGCGTGCTGCTCGGCTTCACCGTCCTGCCGGCCCTGCTGGTCGCCGCCCCCGTGGTGCTGCTGCGCGGCTACACCCTGACCCCGGCCCAGCTGGCCGCCGCGCCCGCGCCCGGCGGGGTCGCCCCGGCGGCGCGGGCCTGAGGCACGCGAGTCCGTCCGCCCGGCCCGACCGTCACGAGAGGAACAACCCGAGCGCCATGACCGACACGGCAGGGACGGGCGCGCTGCCCGTCGAGGGGGTGCCCGCGGCGCGGGTGCTCGACGAGATCCGGGCCCTGCGGGCGGCCGACCGCCCGACGCACGGCGGGCGGCTGTTCGCCTACGTCTACGACCCGGGAGTGGCCGGGCTGGACGAGCTGGCGCAGGCCGCGCACGCCGAGAGCGCCCACGTCAACGGCCTCGACCCGACCGCCTTCCCGTCCCTGCTGGCCATGGAGAACGCGGTGGTCGGTGCGGCCGCCCGGCTGCTCGGCGGCGGCCCCGGCACGTCCGCGCCGGACGTGGTCGGCAGCGTCACCAGCGGCGGCACCGAGTCGCTCATCCTGGCCGTCAAGGCGGCCCGGGACGCCCGGCCCGACCTCGCCGAGCCGCGCATCGTGGTGCCGGTGAGCGGGCACGCCGCCTTCGCCAAGGCGGCCCACTACCTGCGGGTGGCCCTCGACCCGGTGCCCGTCGACCCGCTGACCCTCCGGCCGGCCGTCGCCGACGTGGCCGCCGCGATCCGGCCGGAGACCGTGCTGGTCGTCGCCTCCGCCCCGTCGTACGCGCACGGCGTCGTCGACCCGGTGGCGGAGATCGCGGCCGTGGCGGCCGCGGCCGGCGTGCGCTGCCACGTGGACGCCTGCTTCGGCGGTTGGACGCTGCCGTGGCTGCGCCGGCTCGGCGCCCCGGTACCGGCGTTCGACTTCGCCGTGCCCGGGGTCACCTCGATCTCGGTCGACCTGCACAAGTACGCGTACGCCCCGAAGGGCGTGTCGGTGCTGCTGCACCGGGACCCGGGGCTGCGCGCGCCGCAGTTCTTCGCGTACGCCGACTGGCCCGGCTACACGATGGTCAACCCGGTGATCGCCTCGACCCGGTCGGGCGGGCCGATCGCCGCCGCGTACGCCACCCTGCGGCACCTCGGCGAGGACGGCTACCTGCGGCTGGCCGCGCTGACCCGGGACGCGGTCGCCGGGCTGGCCGACGCGGTCCGCGCGGTCGACGGGCTGCGGCTGATGGCCGAGCCGGAGTCCACGGTGGTCTGCTTCACCGCCGGCGACCCGGGGCTGGACCTGTTCGTGCTGGTGGACGAGCTGACCGCCCGGGGCTGGCACACCCAGCCGCAGCTCGCGTACGCCGGCCTGCCGGCCAGCGTGCACCTCACGGTGACCGCGGCGGTGGCCCCACGGGTGGCCGAGTTCGGCCCGGCGCTGGCCGAGGCCGCGGCGGCGGCCCGGGCGGCCGGGCCGGTCGTGCTGCCGCCGGAGCTGCTGGCGCTGGCCGGCAGCCTCACCCCGGAGGCGCTCACCCCCGACCTGATCGCCGGGATCGCCGCCGGCCTGGGGCTCGACGCCGGGTCGGCGCCGGACCGGATGGCGGCGGTCAACACCCTGCTCGACGCGGCCCCGGTCCGGCTGCGCGAGCGGCTGCTCGTGGAGTTCGTCGGGCTGCTGCAACGGCCGACCTGGTAGCGCGGTGACGGACCCGGCGCGGATGCGCCGGGTCCGTCACCGCGTCCTCAGCCGGTCGGATGCAGCTCGACCTGGTTGTCCTTCCACTTCAGGTCGCCCCACCACCGCTCCTGCCGGTCGTAGTGGACGACCCGCAGGGCCGGCGGCCCGTCGACCTCCGGCGGCTCGTAGCGGAACGTGAAGGTGTCGGTCTTCCGCTTCCCGGCGGGCAGGCCGTCCAGGGCGCAGCGACCCGGCGTACCCAGGCCACCGGGTCGTCGTAGCGGGACACCCGCGACCAGCGGGCGAACGCGCGGCAGAACGCCTCCTGCACCAGGTCCTGCGCCTGCGACAGGTCACCGCAGTAGGCGGCGAGCTGGAGCGTCAGCGACCGGAAGTGCGCATGGTAGAGGCCGTCGAAGTCGACCGCCTCGCGCCCGTCCGGGCGCCCCGCTGTCTCCTCGGGTGGCGGCTCGTCGAGCCGCATCTCCCTCGTCACCGTCATCTGGTCCTCCCCGTGCGGGTGCCGCCGGCGCGGTCACGCCCGTCACACGCCCCGACGCCGCCGCAGGTTGCGCCGGTTGCCCGCTCCGGCGCTGTGGTTGACTGTCAACCCGGAGACAGGCGAGGGAGGGAGGCCCGAGGTGCAGGTGCCGGCCGTGCTCGGTGAGCCGATCCGGTTCGTGCTGAACTGGGGCCGCCGCTACTCGCTCTGGGTGTTCAACTTCGGGCTGGCCTGCTGTGCCATCGAGTTCATCGCCACCAGCATGGGCCGGCACGACTTCATGCGGCTCGGCGTGATCCCGTTCGCCCACGGCCCCCGCCAGGCCGACCTCATGGTGGTCTCCGGCACGGTCACCGACAAGATGGCCCCGGCCGTCAAGCGGCTCTACGACCAGATGCCCGAACCGAAGTATGTGATCTCGTTCGGCGCCTGCTCGAACTGCGGCGGACCCTACTGGGACTCCTACTCGGTGACCAAGGGTGTCGACCAGCTCATCCCGGTCGACGTCTACGTACCCGGCTGCCCGCCCCGCCCCGAGGCGCTGCTGCACGGCATCCTCCGCCTCCAGGAGAAGATCGCCGCCGAGCAGTCCGGCGTCGGCGGCGTGCCGCGCCCGGATCCGCTCGCCCCGCCGGTCGACCCCCGGCCCGCGGAGAGCACCCCGCGGCCGGTGGAATCCCTCACCGCGCCCCCCGTACGTCCCCCGGCCGGCTGAGCCGCGAGGTGGCGGCGCGGGGCTAGCCTGCGATCATGACCCAGTCAGCGGACAAGCGTTCCGCCTTCATCGTCGACGTGCTCACCGAGGAGTTCGGGGCGTCGATGGCGATCGACCCGGCGGCGTTCCGCCGCAAGTTCCGCAAGATGGCCGCCTCCCCGTTCGCCTTCTACCGGGGCAGCGCCTCGCTCTTCTACGCCGACCAGCGCGGCGACTTCGCCAGCGACCGGTTCCTCGATGACCGGACCAGCCGGGTGTGGATCCACGGCGACCTGCACGCCGAGAACTTCGGCACCTACATGAACGCCTCCGGGCAGCTCGTGTTCAACGTCAACGACTTCGACGAGGCGTACGTCGGGCCGTTCTCCTGGGACCTGAAGCGCTTGGCCGCCAGCGTGGCCCTGCTCGGCTACGCCAAGGCGCTCTCCGACCGGGTGATCGGGGAGCTGGTGGCCGGCTTCGCCCGGTCGTACCTGGCCGAGCTGCGGGCCATCGCGGCGGGCGGGGACGACGCGATCGGCTCGATCACCCTGGAGAACGCCGACGGGGTGCTGCGTCGGGTGCTCCAGCAGGCCCGGCTGAACACCCGGGTCGACCTGCTCGCCACGCAGACCACCATCGACAACTACGAGCGCCGGTTCTCCCTCGGCGACGGGGTCTTCGAGGTCGACGCCGCGACCCGGGAGCAGGTCAGCGCCGCGTTCGAGGACTACCTGGGCACCCTGCCGGAGGCCACCGCCCGGCTCCGCCCGGTCGCCGCAAACATCAAGGACGTGGTGCTGCGCAAGGGGGTGGGCATCGGCTCGGCCGGGCTGCCGTCGTACAACCTGCTGCTGGAGGGGCACACCCAGGCGCTGGAGAACGACGTCGTCATCTACATTAAGCAGGCGCAGGTGCCGGCGGTGGCGCGGCACATCGAGGACGAGCGGGTCCGCTCGTACTTCCGGCACCAGGGGCACCGGACCGCCGAGTCGCAGCGGGCGTTGCAGGCGCACGCCGACCCGTGGCTGGGCTTCACCGAGCTGGACGGGTCCGGCCAGCTCGTCGCCGAGGTCTCCCCGTACGCGGCCGACCTCGACTGGGCCGACGTCAACGAGCCCGAGGAACTCGCCGGGGTGCTCACCGACCTGGGCCGGGCGGTGGCCCGGATGCACTCGGTGGCCGACGACGAGTCCAGCCACGACCTGGTGGACTACTCCACCGAGGAGGCGATCGTCGCCGTCGTGGAGGCCGACGCGGAGGGTTTCGTCGACTACCTGATCGACTTCGCGCACACCTACGGCATCCGGGCCCGCGAGGACCACCAGCTCTTCGTGGACCTGTTCCGCAACGGCCGGCTCCCCGGCATCTGAGGCACGGGGCGCCGGAGCCCGCGCTCCGGGCCCGCCTCACTGCTCGAAGTCGAGCACCACCTTGATGTCCTCGCCCGTCGAGGTGTAGGCGTCGGCGTACGAGGAGACCGGCACCCGGCGGGTGACCAGCGAGTTCAGCCAGGACTGATCGGCGCGGGCGAGCGCCTCCGCCGCCAGCTCCCAGTGCCGCCGGTTGGCGTTCACCGAGCCGAACACCACGTTGTTCTCCAGCACCAGCTCCCGGTTGAGCGCCCCCGCGTCGAGTTCGATGGTCCGGCCGCCGCTGGACACCCCGGTCAGGCAGACGATGCCGTTCGTCCCGGCCTTGGTCATCGCGTCCAGCACCACCACCGGGGCGCCGGTGCACTCCACCACCACGTCCGGCGCGAAGTCCAGCTCCGCCACCGTCGAGGTGTGGTAGGTCGCGCCGAGCGCACGGACCAGCTCCGGCTTGGGTCCGGTCTTGTTCCGGTCCAGCACGTGCACCGACAGCCCGCGCTGGATGCCCAGCAGGGCGGCCAGCAGCCCGATCGGGCCGGCCCCGGTGACCAGCACGTTCTGCGGCTGCCAGATGGCCCGGCTGCCGATCCGCTCGATGTGGTCCCACGCCTTCGCCAGCACGCTGGTCGGCTCCAGCAGCATCCCGACCGGGGCGAGCGCCGGGTCCAGGCGCACGGCGAACCTCGGCTGCACCCGCCAGCGGTCCCGGGCGAAGCCGGGCAGCCCCTTGATCCCGTGCTCGGTGTAGCGGCCGTTGCGGCACATGTCCCACTCGCCGACGGCACAGTTCGGGCAGGGCACCGGGTCGGGGCGCCGGACGATCCCCGCCACGAGGTCGCCGGGCTGGAGGGTGCCCGTCGGGTCCTCCAGCACCCGGCCGAGCGACTCGTGCCCGAGCACCAGCCGATCCTGGCCGGGCGGGGCCTCGCCGTACTCGCCCGCGATGATCTCCTGGTCGGTGCCGCAGATGCCGACCGCGACGGCCTCGACCAGGATCGCGCCCTCCTCCGCGGCCGGCTCGGGCCAGTCGTCGTCGAGGCGCAGCGAGTTCGGAACTCCGGGAGCCACAGTGACAGCGCGCACATGTTCATCCTTCCCCTCCGGGGGCCCGAGCGCCCGGCAAAGCGGCGGATCCGGCCCGGGGGAGCGTGGACGGCCCGACACGCCTCCCGGCCGCCGGCCCTAGGATCAGCGGCATGACTCCGGAAGAGGTCGGCCGGCGGGCGGTCGCGCTGCTCGCGCCCGTGGAGGCCACCACGTCGGTCTCCGGCGGTCAGGGGTACGCGCGCGCCACCGTCGACGTACCCCCGGCGAGCTGGCGCGACGCGGTGCGCGCGGCGCGCGACGACGCCGAGCTGGACTGCGACTTCTTCGACTGGCTGTCGGCGGTCGACGAACTGGCCGACGGCTTCGACGTGGTGGCGCACCTCTGGTCGATCCGGCACCGGCACGGGCTGCTGCTGCGCACCAGGGTGCCCCGGGAGACGCCCGTCGTTGCCTCCGTGGTCGACGTCTTCCCCGGCGCGGCGTGGCACGAGCGGGAGACCCACGAGATGTTCGGCATCGGCTTCGACGGGCACGGCGAGCTGCGGCCGCTGCTGCTGCCGCCGGAGTTCGAGGGCCACCCGCTGCGCAAGGAGTTCGTGCTCGCCTCCCGGGTCGCCAAGCCGTGGCCGGGCGCCAAGGAACCCGGCGAGTCGGAGGCCGGGGGCGGCCGCCGGCCGATCCGGCCTCCGGGCGTGCCGGCACCGGGGGAGTGGGGGACGACGCCCACGCCGGCCGGCGCGGCCGGGGTGGGCGAGGGGCCCCGCGGGGGTACGCCGGCCCGCCCCGCCCGGGAACGCCCGGCACGCCCCGCCCCGGGCGAGCGTCCGACCCGTCCCGCGCGTCCGGAGCCGGGTGAGCGTCCGGCGCGTCCGGCCACCGACGAACGCCCCGCCGCGAGCCGGCCG
Source organism: Micromonospora sp. NPDC005305 (assembly GCF_040607315.1). NCBI lineage: Bacteria > Bacillati > Actinomycetota > Actinomycetes > Micromonosporales > Micromonosporaceae > Micromonospora > Micromonospora sp. NPDC005305. The sequence continues at coordinate 51,481 of NZ_JBEXGL010000025.1, forward strand.
ACCGGTCCGGCCCGCCGGGAGCCCGCCCCTCCGCCGGAGGAGCCGGGTCCGCTCGGGCGTCCGGTGCCCGGCGAGCGGCCGGCCGGTCCCGCGCGGCAGGAGCCGGCGGGTGAGGGACCGCCCGGCCCGGGCCGGCCGGCGTCGGGCGCCGACGCCGAGGAGGGGGAGGGCTGATGCCGGACTGGTTGGAGCTGGTCCTCCGGGTGGCGGGCGTGCTGGTCGCGTTCCTCACCCTGCCGCTGATCGTGGGCCAGGCCGAGCACAAGGTGATGGCCCACATGCAGGGCCGGCTCGGCCCGATGTACGCGGGCGGCTTCCACGGCTGGGCGCAGCTCGTCGCCGACGGCATCAAGTTCGTGCAGAAGGAGGACGTCACCCCGCGCGAGGCGGACCGGCCGGTGTTCCGGCTGGCCCCGGCCGTGGCCCTGGTGCCCTACCTGCTTGCCCTGCTGGTCATCCCGCTCGGTCCGGGCGACCTGGTCGGGCAGCCGCTGGACATCGGCCTGTTCTTCGTGCTGGCCGTGGTGGGCATCGGGGTGCTGGCGGTGCTCATGTCGGCCTGGGCCTCGGCGAACAAGTACAGCCTCCTCGGCGGGCTGCGCGGGGCAGCCCAGCTGCTCGGCTACGAGTTGCCGCTGGTGCTGGCCGCCGCCTCGGTGGCGATGGCGGCCGGCACGCTCAGCCTGCCCGGCATCGTGGAGGCGTGGCACCCCTGGTGGCTGCTCTGGCAGGCGCCGGCCATGGTGATCTTCTTCGTGGCCGGGCTGGCCGAGATCCGCCGACCCCCGTTCGACATGCCGGTAGCCGACTCCGAGCTGGTCTTCGGCTACATGACCGAATACACCGGCCTGCGCTTCGCGTTCTTCCTGCTCGCCGAGTACGTGGGCATCGTGGTGATCGCCGCGCTGACCACGGTGCTCTTCCTCGGCGGCTGGCAGGGCCCGTTCGCCGACGCCCAGCTCGGCTGGCTCTGGACGCTGCTCAAGGTGTTCGCCGTCGCGTTCGTGATCATCTGGCTCCGGGTGAGCTACCCGCGGCTGCGCGAGGACCAGCTCCAGCGCCTGTGCTGGCTGGTGCTCGTCCCGCTGGCCCTGGCCCAGCTCGTGCTGACCGCCGCCGTCCGACTGGCCCTCTGAGGACGGGCGGGTTCAGGCCGCGTCGCGCAGCGGGGTGTGGTCCGGGTCGACCCGCTCGTCCGGCGGCGCCGGCAGCGGCGGCGTGCCGTCGCCGAACGGGCGGCCGCCGAGCTGCTCCCGCCCGTGCGGGGTGAGCCAGTTCGCCAGGTCCGGGCCGAGCGGCACCACCCCGGTCGGGTTGATGTCCCGGTGCACCTCGTAGTAGTGCCGCTTGATGTGGTCGAAGTCGACGGTGTCGCCGAAGCCCGGCGTCTGGAACAGGTCCCGCGCGTACGCCCAGAGCACCGGCATCTCGGTCAGCTTCTGCCGGTTGCACTTGAAGTGGCCGTGGTAGACCGGGTCGAAGCGGACCAGCGTGGTGAACAGCCGGACGTCCGCCTCGGTGATCGTGTCGCCGACCAGGTAGCGCTGCCCGGCCAGCCGCTCGGTCAGCCAGTCCAGCCGGTCGAAGAGCCGGTGGTACGCCTTCTCGTACGCCCCCTGGCTGCCGGCGAAACCGCACCGGTAGACGCCGTTGTTCACGTCCGCGAAGACCACCGCGTTGACCTCGTCGATCTCGCCGCGCAGCCGCTCCGGGTAGAGCTCCGGCGCGCCCGGCCGGTGGTGGGCGGTCCACTCCGTCGACAGGTCCAGGCTCATCTGCGCGTAGTCGTTGGTGACCACCTGCCCGGTCGGCACGTCCACCAGGGCCGGCACGGTGATGCCCCGCTCATAGCCGGGGAAGCGCGCGAAGTAGGCGTCGGCCAGCCGCTCGATGCCGAGCACCGGGTCCCGGCCGCCCGGGTCGAGGTCGAAGGTCCAGCTGCGCTTGTCGTGCGTGGGCCCGGCCACCGCCATCGAGATGGCGTCCTCCAGCCCGAGCAGCCGCCGGACGATGATCAGCCGGTTCGCCCACGGGCAGGCCCGGCTGACGGCCAGCCGGTAACGGCCCGGCTCCACCGGCCAGCCGCTCGACCCGTCCGCGGTGATCCGGGTGGCGATGTACCGCTGGTCCCGGGTGAACTCGCCGCCCGGCTCGACGTACTTGCCGCCGGTCCGGTGGAGGATCTTGTCACCGTTGCCGCCCACGCCGCCTCCCGAGGATGTCGCGTTCCGGTCCCATCATGGTCGCTCCGCCGGCTTCCGGCAGGCCGAGTCGGCACGACCGGGGCTAGGCTGCCGCGGTGACGGATGTGGAGGCGGCGGCCCGGCGCTTCATCGCCGACGTGTGGAACGCCGGTCGTGAGGAGAGCGCGTACGACCTGATCGCCGAGGACTGCCCGGGGCTGGGCGGGACCGGCCCGGAGGCCACCCTGGCCTGGCACCGCGACCGGCGGGCGTCCTTCCCGGACCTGCGCTACAAGGTCGTCGAGGTGGTGGCCGCCGGCAATCGGGTGGCCGTGCACTGGCGGGCCGCCGGCACCCAGGCCGGGCAGTTCGGGCCGGTGCCGCCGACCGGGCGGGTGGTCAGCTACTCGGGGGCGAGCTTCCTCCGCTTCGACGAGACCGGCCGGATCGTCGACGTGTGGAGCGTCAACGAGCTGTTCCAGGTCCTCCAGCAGCTCGGCGTCGAGATGCTCCCGCCGCTCACACGCGGCGGGGAGTGATCCGGCTGATCGGCAGGTTCACCGGGAAGGGCTCGCCGGTGTCCACGAACTTCGTCCACCGGCCCGTCTCGGTGTAGACCTCGTGCACGGGGTCGATCTTGTAGGTGTAGACGACCAGCTCTTCGTCTTCCCACTCGATCCGCCAGTAGAACGGAATTCCGGCCTGTGCGTACAGAGTCGGCTTCAGTACCCGGTCGATGGAACGCGTGTTCGGCGAGACGATCTCGACGGCGAGCACGACCTCGTGGGGCTCGTACTTCGACGGCTCACGTGCCGCCGCAGCCGACGTCGTCACAAGCACGTCGGGAATGAAGGAGCGGTTGCGGTTGATCCGCACCTCCACACCCTGGGTCACGTCGTAGCCGTCGGGGCAGTCCTCTTCAAGCGCGACGCCGAGCCGCATCGCGACGGTCTGGTGCATCCGGGTCGGGGAGGGGGACATGAGCAGCACTCCATCGAGCAGTTCGCGGCGGTGGCCGTCCTCGGGCAGCGCGTCCAGGTCGTCGGTCGTCCACCCGCCCTCGGGCGGGTAGTCGCTCTGCAGCGCGGCGGTCATGACGGGTCCTTTCCGGTGCGTCGTTCTCCCCACCGTCACGGTACCGCCGCCAACGGCCGGGTGGTGGTCGCGCGCGCCGGGGGCACAGGGCAGGATGGGCGGCATGAGTGAGCGCAGCGGCGTGCCCGGCGAGGGGCTGGTGAAGGGCCTGGCGGTCACGCTGAAGACCATGACCCGCCGCTCGACCACGCAGCAGTACCCGGACGTCGTCCCCGAGCTGCCGCCCCGCTCCCGCGGGGTGATCGCGCTGCTCGAGGAGAACTGCACGGTCTGCATGCTCTGCGCGCGCGAGTGCCCGGACTGGTGCATCTACATCGACTCCCACAAGGAGGAGGTGGCGGTCCCCGGCGCCGCCCGCCCCCGCCAGCGCAACGTGCTCGACAAGTTCGACATCGACTTCTCGCTCTGCATGTACTGCGGCATCTGCATCGAGGTCTGCCCGTTCGACGCGCTCTACTGGTCGCCCGAGTTCGAGTACGCCGAGTACGACATCAAGGACCTGCTGCACGACAAGGACCACCTCGGCGAGTGGATGGTCACCGTCCCGCCGCCGCCGGCCCACGACCCGCACGGCGACCCCTCGAAGGAGGAGACCACCGCCGCCCGCAAGGCCGCGGCCCCCGCCGCGCGTCCGGCGCCGGCCCGCCCGGAACCGGGCGCCGAGCAGGGCCGGGGAGCGCCGTCATGACGGGTGCGGACGTGCTGCTGCTCGCCCTCGGCGTGGTGGCGGTCGGCGCGGGCGCGCTGGTGGTGGGCACCCGCCACCTGGTCCGGGCCGGGCTCTGGCTGGTGGTCTGCCTGGGCGCGCTGGCCGGCGACTACCTGGTGCTGAGCGCCGAGCTGGTGGCCTGGGTGCAGGTGCTCATCTACGTCGGCGCGGTGGTGGTTCTGCTGCTGTTCGCGGTGATGCTGACCCGGGCCCCGATCGGCCCCTCCGACGACCTCGACCGGCCCGGCTGGCCGGCCGCGCTGATCGGCGCCGGCAGCGGCCTGGGGCTGGCCGTGCTGCTGGTCGACGCGTTCCGCTGGTCCCGGGTGGATCTGCCCGCCGCGGGCACCGCCGAGCGCCTCGGCGAGCAGGTGTTCCGCTCCTGGGTGCTGCCCTTCGAGGTGCTGTCGGTGCTGCTGCTCGCCGCCCTGGTCGGCGCGATCGTGCTCTCCCGCCCCGACATCGGCCGACCCGGCGCGAAGCCGGCCGCCGGCCCGGCCGGGGCGGTCGAGCCGGGCCGCCCGGTCGTCGCCGCCGACGAGGGCGGGCGCGCGTGAGACCGGTCATCCCGTACGTCACCGCCGCGCTGCTGTTCGGGCTCGGCGTCTACGGCGTGCTGCGCCGCCGCAACGCCGTTCTCGTGCTGATGGCCGTCGAGCTGATGCTCAACGCGGTCAACCTGATCCTGGTCACCGCCGACACCACGGTCCGCGCCGCCCTGCCGCACTCCGGCCAGGTCTTCGCGCTCTTCGTGATCGTGCTGGCCGCCGCCGAGATCGGCGTGGGGCTGGCCATCGTGCTCCAGCTCTACCGGCTGCGGGCCAGCGTCACGGTGGACGACGTGCCGCTGACCGAGGCGCCCGTCGCGGTCGCCGCCGACCGGGGCGAGGGGGCGACGTGACCGGGCTGTTGGCGGTGGCGCTGCCCGGCGTACCCCTGGTCGCCGGCCTGCTGGGGCTGCTGCTGCCGCCGTCGCCACGCGGGGCGGCCACCGGGGAGGGCCCGGCCCGGCGGGCGGCGATCGCGCTCGGCGTGGCCGGCGCGGCGCTCGCGCTGGTGGCGGCGGTGGCGCTGCTGTTCCGGGTGGACGGGCCGGTCGAGGCGGCCACCGAGTGGGTCGACCTGGGCGGGCTGCGGGTCACCCTGGGTTGGCGGCTGGACGGGGTGGCCGTGCTGGTCGCCGTGGCGGTGGCCGCGGTGGCCCTGGCCGTGCAGGTCTACTCGATCGGCTACCTGCGGCGCGGCCCGCACGACGACGTCGAGGTGGACCACCGCTACCCGCCCTACGCCGCCCAGATCAGCCTGTTCACCGCCGCGATGCTGACCGTGGTGGTCTCCGGCGACCTGATCCTGCTCCTGGTCGGCTGGGAGGTGATGGGCATCTGCTCCTACCTGCTCATCGCCCACGACCGGCGGCTGCCCGAGGCGCCGGCCGCGGCCGTGAAGGCGTTCCTGGTCACCCGGGTGGGTGACGTCGGCTTCCTGCTCGGCATCGCGCTGCTCGGGGTCGGCGCGGGCAGCTTCCGGATCGCCGACGTGCTGGCCCACGTCTACTCCGCGGGCACGCTCACGGCGGCCTGCCTGCTGCTGCTCGCCGGGGTGGCCGGCAAGAGCGCGCAGTTCCCGCTGCACACCTGGCTCCCGGACGCCATGGCCGGCCCCACCCCGATCTCCGCGCTGATCCACGCGGCCACGATGGTCGCCGCCGGGGTCTACGCGGTGGCCCGCCTCTTCCCGCTGTTCGCGCAGGCCCCGGCCGCGCTCGCCGTGCTCGGGGTGATGGCGGCGGTCACCCTGCTGCTCGGCGCGTTCGCGGCCACCGCCCAGGACGACATCAAGCGGGTGCTGGCCTGGTCGACGGTCTCCCAGATCGGCTACATGACCGGCGCGCTCGCCGTCGGCGCTCCCGCGGCAGCCCTGTTCCACCTGCTCACCCACGCCGCGTTCAAGGCGCTGCTGTTCCTCGCGGCCGGCGTGGTGATCCACGCCGTCGGCACCACGCTCATGTCGCGGATGGGCGGCCTGCGCGCCGCCATGCCGGTGACCTTCTGGTGCATGCTCATCGGCCTCGGCGCCCTGGCCGGGGTGCCGCCCCTGTCCGGCTTCTGGAGCAAGGACGGGGTGCTCGCCGCCGCCCAGGCCGCCGCGCTGGACGGCGCCGGCCCGGCCCCGGCCTGGGTCGGCTGGCTGGTCTGGCTGGCCGGGCTGCTCGGCGTCGCGGTCACCGCCTGGTACGCGACCCGCCTGCTGCTGCGGACCTTCCTCGGCGCGACCCGGGTCCCGCTGGCGCACCCGCACGACCCGCCGGCCGTGCTGCGCTGGCCGGTGCTGCTGCTCGCGGTGCCCGCCGCGCTGCTCGGCCTGGCCGCCTTCGCGCCCTGGTTCGCCGACCGGCTGCGGGTGCCGGCTGACGCCTCCGGCGAGGCCGTCGAGCTGGTCCACCTCGCGCCGAACCTGGTCCTGCCGTTCCTGCTGCTGCTGGTCGGCGCCGGCGTCGCCTGGGCCGGCTGGCGCCGCGACCCGGCCGCCGACCCGGCGCGCTTCCTGGGTCCGCTGCGGCCGCTCTTCGCGCGGGCGTTCCGGCTCGACGACGTCCAGCACGCCCTCGTCGTACGCCCGGCCACCGCCCTGGCCCGGGTCGTGCGGACCGGGGACGAGCTGGGGGTCGACGGCCTCGTGGAGGGCAGCGGCCGGGCCGCGGTCGAGCTGGGCGGCGGGCTGGCCGCGCTGCACCGGGCCGCGCTGCCCCGCGCGGCGGCCGGGGTGCTGGCCGGCGCGCTGCTGATCGGCCTCGCGGTCGCCCTGATCGGAGTGACCTCATGACGTTCGGGCAGTTCCTGCTGGTCGCGGTCCTCGCGGTCCCCGCGCTGGGCGCGGTCGTGGCCGCCGCCGTCCCCGGCGACCGGGCCGGCCGGCTGGTCGGCACGGCCGCCGCCGCACTGACCCTGCTCGCCACCCTGCCGCTGGTCGGCGGCGACCACGGCTGGTTCGGCTACGGCCCGCGGCCGGCCGTGCAGGCCTGGCACCAGGTGGACGTGTCCTGGGTGCCCGGCCTCGACCTGCGTTTCCACCTCGGGGTGGACGGCATCTCCTGGCCGCTGGTGGTGCTCACCGCGCTGCTCACCCTGCTCTGCTGCGGCTACACGCTCTGGCGGGTGCCCTCCGGCGGCGGCAGCGGGCGGGCCCTCGTGGCGCTGCTGCTGATGGTCGAGGTGGGCATCCTGGGCACCTTCCTCGCCCTCGACCTGGTGCTGTTCTTCCTGTTCTTCGAGGTCGTCCTGCTGCCCATGTACGCGATCATCGCCGGCTGGGGCGGCGAGGACCGGCGCCGGGCGGCCCGCAAGTTCGCCCTCTACACCCTGTTCGGCTCGGTGCTGCTGCTGGTCGGCGTCTACGTGGTGGTCGCCGCCGCGGGCACCGCCGACCTGGTGACGCTGACCGGCGGCGCCGGGCTGTCCCGGGGCACCCAGTTCGCCGCGTTCACCCTGCTGGCGCTGGCCTTCGCGGTGAAGAGCCCGCTCTGGCCGCTGCACTCCTGGCTGCCCGACGCGCACACCCAGGCCCCCACGGTGGGCAGCGTGATCCTGGCCGGCGTGCTGCTCAAGATGGGCACGTACGGGCTGATCCGGGTGGCGGTCGGGGTGGCCCCCGAGGGCGCCCGGTGGGCCGCGCCGGTGCTCGGGGTGCTCGCCGTCGCGGCGATCCTGGTCGGCGGGCTGGTCTGCCTCGCCCAGGACGAGCTGAAGCGGCTGATCGCGTACTCCAGCGTGGGGCACATGGGCTTCGTGCTGCTCGGGGTCGCCACGCTCACCGCCACCGGCCTCCAGGCCGCGCTGATCGGCAACATCGCCCACGGTGTCATCACCGGCCTGCTGTTCTTCCTGGCCGGGGCCATCAAGGACCGCACGCACACGGGGTCGCTCGCCGAGCTGTCCGGGCTGCGGGAGACCGCGCCCCGGCTGGCCGGCCTGCTCGGCTTCGCGGCGGTCGCCTCGCTCGGGCTGCCGGGCCTGGCCGGCTTCTGGGGCGAGGCCTTCGCCGTGGTGGCCGCCGTCCGGCGGGGCGGCGGGCTGTGGACCACCCTGGCCGTGCTGGCCGCGCTGGGCGGGGCGCTGACCGCCGCGTACCTCCTCCGGTTGCTGCGCCGGGTCACCCACGGGCGACCCAGCCCGGCGGTGGCCCCGCTCGCGCCGGCCCTGGCCGCGGCGGAGCTGACCGCCTGGGCGCCGCTGGTGCTGCTCGCCCTCGCCGTGGGCCTGGCCCCGGCCCTGGTCCTGTCCTACGCCTCCGGCCCGGTCGGCGCCCTGGTGGGAGTGGTCACCAGGTGAGCGCGAGGAGTGCAGCGGAGCGGAGCCCCGCAGTCGCGAACGAAGGCGAGCTCTGATGAGCCTGGTGCAGAGCGTGGACAACGTGGCGCTGTTGCCGGCCTACCTGGCCGCCGGCACGGCCGTGCTGGTGCTCCTGGTCGACCTGCTGGCGGCCCGGGCCGCCGCCACGGTGGCCGTGGCCGCCCTCGGCGCGGCGGGCACCGGCGTCGGCGCGGCGCTGGTCGGCGCGGCCGGCGAACGCCGCACGTTCTGCGTGGGCGCGGACTGCTCCTGGCTCTGGACCGGGCGGGCCGCGCTGGTCGCGGTGGTCGTCGCGCTGCTCACCCTCGGGGTGCTCGCGCTCTCCGGGCCGCTGCTGCGCGCCGGCAGCGTGCCGGTCGGGGAATACTGCTTCCTGCTCGCGTGCGCCATGACCGGCGGCGTGGTGCTCGGCGCGGCCGGCGACCTGATCACCCTGGTCGTGGCGCTGGAGACGCTCACCCTGCCGCTCTACGTGTTGGTCGGGCTGCGCCGGGGCAGCCTGTCCGGCGCCGAGGCGGCCGTGACCTTCTTCGTGGTCAGCGTGGTGGCCACCACGATCACCCTGCTCGGCGCGGCGCTGCTCTACGCGGTGACCGGCGCCGTGCACCTCGACCGGCTCGGCGCGTCCTTCGCCGCCGGTGGGGAGGGCCCGCTCGACCTGCCGCTCACCACGGTCGCCGTGGCGCTCGTGGTGGCCGGGCTGGCCTTCAAGGTCGCCGCGGTGCCGTTCCACGCCTGGGCGCCGGCCACCTACGACGGCGCGCCGCTGCCGGTGGCGGCATACCTGTCGACGGCCTCGAAGCTCGGTGGCGTGGTGGCGCTGCTCGCCGTGGTGCAGCGGGCGCTGCCGGCCAGCGTGACGGGCCCGGTGCTGGCCCTGCTCGCGGTGCTCACCATGACCGTGGGCAACCTGGTGGCGCTGCGCCAGCGGCGTACGGTCCGGCTGCTCGCCTGGTCCTCGGTGGCCCAGGCCGGCTACATCCTCGCCCCGTTGGGCGCGCTCGCGCTGGCCGCGGGGCGCACCGCCGACGCCCGCACCGGGGCGTACGCGGCGGCCGTCGCGTACACCGTCTTCTTCGTGCTGCTGGAGCTGGCCGCGTTCGCCGCGGTGGTGGCGCTGCGACCCGCCGACGGGGACGGCGGCACCCTGGCCGACCTGCGCGGCGCGGCGCGCCGGCACCCGTGGGTGGGTGGCGCGTTCGCGCTGGCCCTCATCGGGTTGGCCGGGTTGCCGCCCGGCCTTGCCGGCCTGTTCGCCAAGGTGACCGTGGTCCGCGCGCTGCTGGCCGGGCACGCCGGCTGGCTGGCCCTGGTGGTGGCGCTGAACGCGGTGCTCGGCCTGGCCTACTACCTGCGCCTGGCCGCCACCCTCTACGCCGCTCCCGGCGGGGTCGCGGTCCGTCCCGCCCGGTTCGTGGTGGTCGCGCTCGGAATCGCCACCGCGCTGGCCGTGGTGCTCGGCTTCGCCCCGCAACTGGTGCTCGACGTGGCGGCCCGCTGACGGGTTCGTCCCCCGATGGGCGGCCGGCACACCGGGCGCACAGGAATCCCCAGCCAACTTTCAGCCATGAGCAGGATGGTTGGCGGGTACCGGGGTTGTTGGACCGGTCAGCGGGCCCCGCGCGGCTCGCGCACCGAAGGAGCCATCGTGCATCACAACCGTCTCAAGACCGCAGCGCTGCTCGGCCTGTTGACCTCGCTGATCCTCGCGGTCGGCTACTGGTTCGGCGGTAGCGGCGGACTCGTCATCGCCGTCGTCGTCTCGTTGCTGATGAACGGCGTGACCTACTTCTACTCGGACAAGCTCGCACTGCGCTCGATGCGGGCGCAACCGGTCAGCGAGGCAGAGTTCCCCGAGCTGTACCGGATGGTGCGGGAACTCTCCACCCAGGCGGGCAAGCCGATGCCCCGGCTCTACGTGAGCCCGACGGCGCAGCCCAACGCGTTCGCCACCGGGCGTAACCCGGAGCACGCGGCGGTCTGCGTCACCCAGGGGATCGTCGAGATCCTCGACTACCGGGAGCTGCGGGGCGTGATCGGCCACGAGCTGTCCCACGTCTACAACCGGGACATCCTGATCTCCAGCGTGGCGGCCGGCCTGGCCGGCATCATCACCGCGCTGGCGAACATCGCCTGGTTCATCCCGCTGGGCTCCTCCGACGACGAGGACGGCCCGAACCCGGCGGTGCTGCTGCTCACCCTGATCCTCGGCCCGATCGCGGCCACCCTGATCCAGCTGGCGATCAGTCGGAGCCGGGAGTTCCAGGCCGACCAGTCCGGCGCCGAGCTGAGCCGGGACCCGCTGGCCCTGGCCAGCGCCCTCCGCAAGATCCACGTGGGTACGCAGGCGCGCCCGCTGCCGGCGCAGGGCCAGCTCGCCAGCACCGCGCACCTGATGATCGACAACCCGTTCAAGCGGGGCGGCGGCCTCGCCGCCATGTTCGCCACCCACCCGCCCATGGAGCAGCGGGTCGCCCGGCTGGAGCAGTTGGCCGGCAACTCCGGGCCGGTGCAGTTCCAGCGCTGACCCGCACCGACCGCCTCTCCGCCCGCGTCCGTCCGGACGCGGGCGGACGCGTCTCAGGAGGTGGCCGTCGGCAGCCGGTCGGGTCGGGCGACGAGCACGACCCCGAGCAGCAGCACCCCGGCGACCAGATAGGCGGTCGCCGGACCGAACAGCTCGGCGGTGCCGCCGAGCAGGAAGATCCCGCAGCCGGAGACGACGATGTTCCCGGCCACGATGGTCACCTCCACCTGCCCCATCCGCTCCCTGGGCGCCAGCCGGGCGAAGGTCGCCTGCGCCCCGATCAGCCAGCCGCCACCCGCGCCGATCAGCGCGTTCGCCCCCGCCAGCGCCCAAGCCGGGGCGTGGACCGCGGCGAGCACACCGGCCAGCAGCAACGCGCCGCCCAACGCGGCGGCCGCCGCCACCTGACCGGCCACCCGGGCCAGCCAGGCCCGTCGCGCCGCCACCAGCACGAAGATCGCGCCGCCGAGCGCCGAGGCGGCCAGCACGACCGGACGCCACCCGCCGCCGGCCAGGTCGGGAGCCAGGGTCTCCGGCAACGCCCCGGAGAGCACCGTGCCCAGGGTGAGCAGAGCCACGCCGCGCAGCACCGGGTGCCCGGCGATGATCCGGATCCCGGCGGTGGCCGGCGGGCGGGCCTTCCGCCGCTCCCCGTGACCGCCCGGGAGCCCGGCCAGGACGACCGCGGCCAGCAGGAACGACACCAGGTCGACCAGGAGCGCCGCCCGGGGGCCGAGCGCCACGGTCACGCTGGCCCCGGCGAGCAGGCCGGTCACCTGGCCGAGCTGGTTCGCGAAGGCGGAGAGGCCGAACAGCGGCAGCCGCAGCGGGCCGTCCACTGCCTCCGCGGCGATCGCCACGTTGACACTCGAGTACGCGGCCCGGACCGCGCCCAGGAGGCCGGCCGCGACGATCGCCGGCAGCGGCCGGGGCGCGGCGGTCGGCACCGCGATCAGCGCCGCGCCGGCCAGCGACAGCCCCACCAGCATGGTGCGCCGCGCCGGCACGTCCAGCCAGCCGCTGAACACGGTCGCGACCAGCAGGGCGGGCAGCGTCCGGGCGGCGTAGACGGCGGCCGGGCCGAGCACCGACTGGGTCTGGTCGTACGCCAGCAGCAGCAGGGCGGCCAGCCCGACGAAGTCGCCCAGCTCGGAGATGCCGCGGGCGATGACGAGCCGGGAGGCGACCGGGTGGCGGAACAGGGCGCGGTAGCCGGGCGGTGGCGTGAGCCGTTCGTCGGCGTCGGTCATCAGCTCGGCCGGTCCCCTTCGTCAACCCCGATCGGCTGGTAGCCGGCGTGCTCGCGCAGCCGGCGCGCCTGCTCCCGGCGGTAGCTGCTGCGGATCTCCGGGTCCTGACGACGGCGGCGCAGCGCCACGAAGTCCCCCCACACGTCGTCCGGCCACTCGTCGAGGCCCTGCCCGGTCACCAGCTCGGCCTTGCCCGCCGCCTCCAGCACCGAGCGGTGCACCGGCTGCAGGCACATCAACGGGAGGTTGCGGTAGAAGCGCACCACCCGGCCGGGCTCGGTCAGCCGCAGGATGGTGGGCAGGAGCGAGGTGTACCAGTCGGTCTCCACCACGCCCTCGTAGACCTGCAGCCCCGGGGGAACGGGCCAGTTCGGCGCGCCCCGGGCCAGCAGGCACCAGCCCGGCGAGGTCCGGGCCACCACGCCGGTCACCAGCTCGACCATGTTCGCCGCCCGCGGGTCGGCGTCGATGAACGGGATCTCCCCGCCGTACCGGTCGAAGATGTCCAGGTCGTCGCGGAACTTCTCGGGTGCCTTCGCGAGCTGGGCGGCCGCGTCGGGCAGCTTGCCGTCGTATCCGCCGGCCAGCGAACGCCAGCGGACCGGCTCGTTGTCCTCCAGCAGGCTCCACTCGGTCTCGTGGCCGTCCCAGCGCAGCGCGAAGTCGGCGGGCGGGTGGACGTACCAGCCGAGACCGGACCCGACGGCGACCGGCGGGCACTGCCGCACGGCCCGAACCGGGAGCGAGCCCCCCAGGCTGGAAGAGGCCGCCTCGGCGGGGCGGGCGTCGGCGTACAGCGAGTAGATCTCGACCCGCAACGGTTCGACGGTGCCGGTCATCGACCCTCCGTACGGCGATGGGCGGAGTCTGCCGGGGCATGGACCTCGTTCGATCAGCAACCTACCGGTTCTCCGCCGGCCCGGCAGCCCCGCCCCCGGCCGACCCTGTGAGCGAGCTGACCACCCCCACGGCGGCCTGCGGCGTTAGGGTCAGAGGGATATTCACTCGTTACCTTCTCCGCACCGGAGGTGCACCCTTGGCCGCACTGCGCCAGTACCTGGGCGTCTGGCGGATCCCCGGCGCCCCGATGCTGCTGATCCTCGGCGTCATCGGCCGGCTCGGGATCGGCATGACCCCACTGGCGCTGCTGCTGGTCGTCGCCGAGGTCACCGACCGGTACTCGCTCGCCGCCGTCGCCGGCGGAATCTACGCGCTCTCCGGCGCCGCGCTCAGCCCGATCGCCGGGCGCATCGCCGACCGGGTCGGCCCCACCCCGGTGCTGCTGGCCACCGCCCTGGCCCACCCGCTCGCCCTCTTCGGGCTGCTCGGCGCCAGCCGGTCCGGCTCCGGCAGCCTCGGCCTGATCTACCTGGCCGCCGGCGTGGCCGGTGCCACGTACCCGCCGCTCACCGCCGCCATCCGGGGCGCCTGGAACGACCTCACCGCCCCCGCCACCGGTCGGGCGCACCTGCGCAACACCGCGCTCGCCGCCGAGACCTCCCTCTTCGAGGTCGTCTTCGTGCTCGGCCCGCTGCTGGTGGCCGGCTTCGTCCTGGTCGCCGACGCCGCCGCCGCGCTGGTCGGCGCCGCCGTGGTCACCCTGGCCGGAACCAGCGCCGTCGCGCTCGGCCGGGTCATGCGCGGCTGGCGGCCGCACCCGCGCGAGCACCACGCCAAGGGCCTCGGCCCGCTGCGGGTCGGCGGTTTCCCGGCCCTGTTGTTCTGCGTCGCCAGCATCGGCATCGCCTTCGGCGCCGCCGGCGTGATCGTGCCGGCCTTCGCCGGGAACGCCACCGCCGACGACCCGGAGAGCCTCGCCGGCGTGCTGCTCGCCGTCTGGGGCATCGGCAGCGCCCTCGGCGGCTTCTGGTTCGGGGTACGCAAGCCCGCCGCCAACATGACCCGCCAGTTCGCCTGGCTGCTCGGCGCGGTCGCGGCCAGCTTCGCCGTCTTCGCCGTGATGCCCACCCCCGCCGCGCTCGGCGTCGCGCTGGTGCTCGGCGGCGCCACCATCGCCCCCGCGCTGACCCTGGAGAACACCCTGGTCGGGCGGATCGCCCCGGCCGGCATGCTGAACGAGGCGTACACCTGGGTGGTCACCATGTCGGTGGCGGCGAGCGCCGCCGGGGGAGCGGTGGCCGGGCTCATCGTCGACCACGCCGGCGGCGTGCCCTGGGCCTTCCTCTTCGCCGGGGCGGCGGTCGCCGTCGGCGCCGCGGTCGCCGCGCCGCCCACCGGCCCGATCGCCCGCGCCGAAGCCACCGCGGTACGCGCCGAGCAGTCGCTCGTCGCCTGAACCGCGGGGATCAAACCGGCGCGGGCGGGTACAGCCCCGGCATGTTCCTCTTCTTCTCGAACCGGGTCGGCTGTCTCGGCTCGATCCTCGTCAGCGCCGTGGTGACCGTGATCCTGCTGCTGATCTTCTCCCGCTGACCGTGGCCGGCGCGCGTCCACCCCCGGCGCTCGTGGTAGCGCAGCGTCTGCAGGTTGACCCCGGCGGCCTCGGCGGGCTGGCCGCTGCGCAGCCCCGTTCCGGTCACCGCTGAACCCGGACCGAGGTCGCCCGCTCAGCGAGGGCGTCGAGCACGTCGACGTGCGCCGCCGGGACCCGGACGTCCAGCGTGAGCGAGTCGGGGCCGGGCCGTGCGATGGCGAAGGCGAAGAAGGAGCAGCACGAGGCTTCACGGGCGGTCAGATCCCGCGCAGTCCTCTCCACCTGCTCCGTGCCATCGAGGTGCAACCGCAGATGCTGCGGCGACAGCCTGTCGCCACCCCGAACCGCGTCGCGGAAGAACCGATCGAACTCGGCGAGCCGGAGCGGCTGCTGGGCCGTCGGCAGGGTGCACGCATCCGGCACCCAGGAGTCGTCCATCGTGACGTGTCGGTCGCTCATACTCCGACGGTAGACCGGTACCCGGACAAGGCCGGCCGACGACGGCCGCGGCGACGACGTGGGAACGGGTAGCGCAAGGTTCCGAATGGGATTGACGGATGATCGAGCGGGTTCTACGTTCCCGCCGATGCGCCCTGGAGAGATCGTCGTCGCTGTCGAGCAGGTACGCGCCCTGATCGACGAGCAGTTCCCCGAATGGTCGGAGCTGCCGATCGCTCCGCAGCCGTTGAACGGCACCGACAACGCGCTGTTCCGGCTCGGTGATTCTCTGACGGCACGGCTGCCGCGGGCGCAGTGGGCGGTCGACCAGGTGGCGACCGACGCGACCTGGCTGCCGCGGCTGGCGCCGCATCTTCCGGTGCCGGTGCCCGTGCCGGTCGCGGTCGGCCGGCCGGGCGGGGACTATCCGTGGCCGTGGACGGTCGTCCCGTGGCTGGAGGGGCGCAATCCGGAAGCCGGGCAGGACCTCGTCGACCTTGCCGTCGACCTCGCCGGCTTCGTGCGGGCGATGATGGCGATCGACCCGATGGGCGGGCCGGTCAAGGAGGGGATTCAGCGCGGCGTACCTCTGGTGCAGCGGGACGAGCTGACCCGCCGGTCGATCGCGGCGCTCGGCGACCGGATCGACGGGCGGGCGGTGACCGCGGCATGGGACGAGGCGATGGCGGCGGACGAGTGGCCCGGACCGCCGGTTTGGCTGCACGGTGATCTCCTTGAAGGCAACCTGCTGGTCGACCGGGGCAGGCTCACCGGGGTGATCGACTTCGGCGGTCTCGGCCGCGGCGATCCGGCGGTCGAGGTGCGGCCGGGCTGGAGCCTGTTCGATGCCCGCGCGCGGGCCGCCTACCGGGAGGCGCTCGGGTTCGACGAGGCGACCTGGGTGCGCGGGTGGGCCTGGATGCTGTCGGGCTCGCTCTACTGGCTGGCGGACCTGTGGGACTCGATCAGCGAGGACGACCGCGAGGACACGATCCGCTACATCGACTACATCCTTCGTCACCGCCACGACTGACCTGCGGTGCGAGCGCTTGCGTCAGTTGACCGTGGCGGCGGTGATGAAGAACGTGACTGCGTAGGTGAACCGGAGCGCAGCGACGGCATCGTCGAACTGGGATGCGAAGGCACGCGCCTCGGCAGGGTCGAGCGCGCCACGTGCGGCAGCTGTAGCAGCCCAGCTACGGAGGCCGAGCACGTTGTCGACGGCGGTCGGGTTGCGGACCACGAGGGTTCGGGCTTCGACGGTGATGTCGACCAGGCCGTGTGTGGCAAGGAGGCCGGCATGTTGATGAGCCAGGGTGCCGTTACGGAGGAGGACATCAGCTCGGAACCGCAGGACGCGCCGAGCCAAGCGTTGGTCGGCGATGTCGAGTACCTGAGTGTCGTAATCGGGGTCTGCGAGGACGACGCGGCCACCCGGCCGGACGACCCGGACGAGCTCTTCGATCGCGGCGCGGGGATCGGCGACGTGTTGCAGTGTGCGATCGGCCCATGCTCCATGAAAGGAGCGGCTGAGGAACGGCAGGTGATGGGCGTCGGCAACGGCGCAGTTGGTTAATCCACGGGCTCGCATCGCAACGGACATCGTCCGGGCGTGGTCGACCGTTACCACCCTGACGCCGTGGTCATCCCTCAGCTGGACCGCGCTTGCCCCTGTCCCGGCGCCTACTTCGAGATAGTGGTGACCAGGGGACGGATGGAGGAGCTCGCGTACCCGCTGCTGGTATGCCCGGTAGAACGGCTCCTCGGTGAGGCGGTCCAGGACGGCAACCCACGAGTTCGGGTCGGACTGGCGGTCGACGTCGGTGAACCCATGCACGGTCGGAGCCTATTGCGGCGATTCCTGCGGTGCTGTCCGGGTCGGCATTCCCAGGCCGTCGTGTGAGTCCCAGAGCCGGCCAGGCCGTCGCCAGGCCGTCGAGCGCCGAACAGACGTGGCGAACGACGACTACTGGCGACGACCTATGACCAGGTCACGACGAGTGACCTGGGGCAAGACCAGCAAGACTGATTCGGCCTACCGGTAGTTGGTGAACTGGAGGGCGACGCCGAAGTCCTCGCCCTTGAGCAGCGCGATGACGGCCTGCAGGTCGTCCTTCTTCTTGCCGGTGACCCGGAGCTGGTCGCCCTGGATCTGCGCCTGCACGCCCTTCGGGCCCTCGTCGCGGATCTTCTTGCTGATGGCCTTGGCCTTGTCCGAGTCGATGCCCTGGATCACCTTGGCGTCGATCTTGAAGATCTTGCCCGACGAGCGGGGGTCGCCGGCGTCCAGCGACTTCAGCGAGATGTTCCGCTTGACCAGCTTCTCCTTGAACACGTCCAGCGCTGCCCGGACCCGCTCCTCGGTCTCGGCCTGGAGGCTGATCGCTTCCTCGCCCGACCAGGAGATCTCGGCGCCGGTGCCGCGGAAGTCGAACCGCGTCGAAAGCTCCTTCTCCGCCTGACGGAGGGCGTTGTCGACCTCCTGCCGGTCGACCTTGCTCACGATGTCGAACGACGGGTTCGCTGCCATGCTCATGCTCCTGCTGTCCGGCGGTCTGTCCTGATCCGTCCCCCACTGACCAGCGTGGGACCCCCTGACGGTACCCGCTTGCGACGGGCCGGGGGACAACCGCTATCCTTGCTTCCGCCGCCGCGTCCCACGTGGTGGCATGCCCTGGCGGGTTGCCCGAGCGGCCAATGGGAGCGGACTGTAAATCCGTCGCGAAAGCTACAGAGGTTCGAATCCTCTACCCGCCACCAGGGATCGGCAAGGCCCTTGACCTGCGGAAACGCCGGCCAGGGGCCTTCGTCGTTTCGTTGTGGGTCAGGCGAGGAGGCGTCCGTGCACGACGACGATGCGACCCACCGGTTGTCCTCCCCGGCCACGGCTGAGGACGATCCGATCGGCCGGTTCGAGCGGCTCTACGCCGACGCGGAGCGGGGCGTGGCGGTCGTCCCGTGGGACCTCGACCGGGCGCATTCGCTGCTCAGCGAGTGGACCGACCGGACCCGGCCAGACGGATCCGGCCGGCGTGCCGTGGTTGTCGGGTGCGGCTTCGGCCGCGACGCCGAACATCTGGCCCGGCTCGGCTTCGCCACCGTCGCCTTCGACATCTCTCCCACGGCGGTACGGACGGCTCGCCTCCGCCATCCGGACTCCCCGGTCCGGTACGAGACCGCCGACCTGCTCGACCCGCCGCACGACTGGCTGGGCGGGTTCGATTTCGTGCTGGAGAGCATGAACGTGCAGGCGCTGCCGGCCGAGCTGCGGCAGCGGGCGATCCCGGCGGCCGGCCGCCTGGTCGCGCCGGGCGGCACGCTGCTGGTCATCGCGGCCGGCCGGCGGGACGACGAGGTCGTCGAGGGCCCGCCCTGGCCGCTGGCCCGGGCCGAGGTCGACGCCTTCGCGGCCGGCCCGCTGACCCCGGCCCCGGTGGAGGAGATCGTGGCCCCGGACGGTGGCCTCCGCTGGCGCGCGGAGTTCCACCGCGCCTGAGGGTGGCACCGCCTACGCGGTCGTCTCCCGCTCGGCGTCGCTGCGCAGCACGCAGAACTCGTTGCCCTCCGGGTCGGCCAGCACGACCCAGCCGCTGCCGTCCGGATCGCGCTGATCGGCGACCATGGTGGCGCCGAGGGCGCGGATGCGGTCGACCTCCTGATCGCGGAGTACCTCGGGTTGCAGGCAGATGTGCACGCGGTTCTTGACGGTCTTCGGCTCCGGTACCCGCTGGAAGTAGAGCCTGGCGCCGGCGGGCGGCTCGATGGCCACTTCCTCGTCGCCGGGCTTGGACTGCGGGTCGACCGGGCAGTCGAAGACCTTGCCCCAGAAGTGCGCCAGCTCGTACGGGTCGGCGCAGTCGAACGCGACGTTGCGGATGAGGGTCCCCATCCGGCCAGCCTCCTGCCCGGGCCGGGAACAGGTCAACTCGTATCGGCGGGCGAGGCCCTCCGGGCCGCGTCCAGGGGCGAAATCGCATTCCGGTCCGCTGGTCACGGAGCCGGTGCGACGATCGGCGTGTGGCAGCGCCGCCGCCCAGGCGTCGGTCGACGTGACCCGGCAGGGGGAGACCATGCCCGACGACAAGGACATCCGGCCCTTCCGGCTCGACACGCCGGACGAGACGCTCGCCGACCTGCGTCGCCGGATCGCCGACACCCGCTGGCCCGCCCGGGAGCTGGTCAGCGATCGCTCGCAGGGCGTGCAGTTGGCGACGGTCCAGGAGCTGGCCCGCTACTGGTCGACCGCGTACGACTGGCGGGCGTGCGAGACGAAGCTGAACGCCCTGCCGCAGTACACGACTGTCATCGACGGCGTCGAGATCCACTTCATCCACGTGCGGTCGCGGCACGAGGACGCCCTGCCGCTGATCATGACGCACGGCTGGCCCGGCTCGGTCGTCGAGCTGCTCGGGGTCATCGGTCCGCTCACCGACCCGACCGCGCACGGCGGCGCCCCCGAGGACGCGTTCCACCTGGTGCTGCCGTCCCTGCCCGGCTACGGCTTCTCGGGCGAGCCGAGGGAGCTCGGCTGGGATTCCCGCCGCATGGCGGGCGCGTGGGCCAAGCTGATGGACCGCCTCGGTTACCCGCGCTACGTAGCCCAGGGGGGTGACGTGGGTGCCTCCGTCACGGACGCGATGGGCCGCCAGGCGCCGGAAGGGCTGCTCGGCATCCACGTCAACCTGCTCGCGGGGGCGATCGGTATCAAGGACCAGCTGCCGGCGGAGTCCGAGCAGGAACGCACGGCGCACGACCGGCTGAACACGTTCATGACGGACGGCTTCGGCTACTTCCTGGAGCAGTCCACCCGGCCGCAGACGATCGGCTACTCGCTGCTGGATTCACCCGTCGGGCTGGCGGCCTGGATGCTCGACCACGACACGGACAGCTACTACAAGATCTCCCGAGCGTTCGTCGACGGCGAGCCCGCGGGCAACCTCACCCGGGACAGCATCGTCGACAACATCACGCTGTACTGGCTGACGGGCACCGGCGCCTCGTCCGCCCGGTGGTACTGGGAATCCGGACGGGCCCGGGCCGCGGCCAGTGCGGCCGGCCAGACTCCTCCGCCGGTCTCGGTTCCGGTCGGCTTCACGACGTTCCCCGGCGAGATCTGGGCTGCCCCCCGCAGCTGGGCCGAGACGGTCTATCCCAGCCTCACGTACTTCAACGAGGTCGACAAGGGTGGCCACTTCGCCGCCTGGGAGGAGCCCGAGGTGTTCGCGACCGAGGTGCGGGCCGCGTTCCGGCCGCTGCGGAAGTCCTGATCCGACCACTTGTCCCGCTTGGGGCCCGGACGACCGTCGCCACCCGACGAGCGTCGTCGGATGCCCGACCGATCGCCGGGGCGGCCGCCATTTCGATGGAATTGACCCGGATCATCCTCTGGCGTTCCGGCGGGAGGAAGGTATGGTGGTCTATGGCCCGGGGTGGATGCCGCCCTCCGGGTGTGCGGAGTGGTGTTGCGGCGTCACAGCGGGTGAACGGGGCTTTCGAGTGGCTTGATCGGTTCGCGTTGAAGGTCGGAATCCGCAGTGGACGGAGTGGTCGACGGTCTGTCACACCTCTGATCTGGCTAGGCGTCCCCCGGGCTCTGGACCGAACGGCGGAACCTTGGCGACGGTCGGATCTGGGCTGCTCCCACGACTTTTCTGGGTGCCGGCCCTGTGGCACGATCGTGGAACCTCCACCATCCCTGTGAACGATCCCCGACAGGAGAGCGGACATGTCTGGTCGAAAGCTGGGCCGGCTGCTTGGCTCATTGCTGGCAATCGCCGCCGTGGCGAGCGGCATCCTCGTCGGCGCTGGCCCCGAGCTCGGAGACGCGCAGACCGCGGACGTCATCTGGAACATGCCCGCCGTTCGCTGACGGTCACCGTCCGCGCTGAGCCGGACGACGGGTCGACGGAAGGGGCGGCATGTCGGCACAGCCCCCCAAGGGCTCGCGTTCGAACGACCACGCCTGGTTGATCACAGCGCCGCTGGTGCTCTTCGCCGTCGTCTGCTCGACGGTCACCGGGCTGGCCAACGACGAACCGTTCGGCGACTGGCCGCTGGCGGTGCTGCTGCTGGTGGCCATGGTGGCCGCCGGGCTGCCGGTGCTCAACTTCACCGTCCGGCGCCAGTCGCTCGGCGTCACCCTCACCGAGATCCCGCTCGTCCTGGCGTTCTACCTGATCCGTCCACTGACGGTCGTGGTCATCTACACCGTGGCGGCGGTGCTCACCCATCTGTGGCACCGGATGGGCACGACCAAACTGTGGTTCAACGTCGCCCGCGCCGCCGCGGGCTCGTCGCTCGCCGTGCTGGTGCTCCAGGCCCTCCCGCCGGTCGAGGGGATCGGCCCGCGCACCTGGCTGACGCTCTTCACCGCCGCGATCATGGTCAACCTGGTCAGCATCACCTCGGTCGCCGGCGTCTACACACTGCTGCAGGGATGGCAGACCGGGCGGGACGCCTTCCGCAAGTCGCCGTCGGCGCTGCTCTCCGCGTCCATCAACATCGTCGCGGGCCTGATCATCCTGATCCTGATCACCTCCACCTGGTGGTCCCTGCTCCTGCTCGGGGCGCTGATCACCGCGCTGACCCTGGTCTACCGGGCGTACACGCAGTTCTTCCGGCAGCACCGGACGCTCGCCGACATGTACGAGCTGAGCCGGGCGGTCAGCGGCAGCGGGCAGGACGGCACGCTCGCCGACGCCCTGCTCGGCCGGGTCCGGGCCCTGCTCCAGGCGGAATACGCGACCCTCTGGCTGCCCGCCCAGGGCCGGCACCCGGAGGTCCTGCTGACCTCCCGGATCGCCGACTCGGGGCTGCTCGACGTGGCTCCCACCCCGCCCGCGCTGCGGGAGCGGGTCCGCCAGGAGGGTCAGACGCTCGTCCTCGGCCGGGGGCCGGTGCCCGACGCCGAGCTGCGCACGGCCCTCTCCGAGCAGCGGGTGAAGGACGTCATCGCGGTCCCGCTGCGCTCGGGTTCCGTGGTCATCGGCACCCTTGAGGTCGCCAACCGGCTCGGCGCCAGCAACTCTTTCGGCCGCACCGACGTTCCGCTGCTGGAGACCGTGGCCGCGCACGCCGCCGTCGCCCTGGAGAACTCCCGGCTGGTCGACCGGCTGCGGCACGACGCCGAACACGACGCGCTGACCAAGCTGCCCAACCGCCGGCGGATCACCGCGGCGGTGGCCGAGGCGGTGCGGATCGCGGCGCCCGGCGAGGTGGTGGCGCTGCTGCTCTTCGACGTCGACCGGCTGCGCCAGGTCAACGAGTCGCTCGGCCACGCGGCCGGCGACAAGGTCCTGGTCGAGGTGGCCGAGCGGCTGCGCGCCAGCGCGCCCTCCTCCGCCCTGGTCGGCCGGGCCGGCGGCGACGAGTTCCTGGTGACGTTGCGGTTGGAGAACACCGAGGCGGCGCTGGATCTGGCCGGCCAACTGCGCGAGCAGATCCGGGACGAGATGGTCTTCGACGCGCTCACCCTGGACGTGGACACCGCGGTCGGGGTGGCCGTCCACCCCGACCACGGCAGCGACGCGGTGACCCTGCTCCAGCGGGTCGACCTGGCCGCCACGGCCGCCAAGTCGGTTCCCGGCAGCGTCCAGCTCTACAGTCCGGTGCTGGAGTCGCGGTCGCTGCGCCTGCTGGGTCTCGCGGGCGACCTGCGCCGGGCGCTGGACGACGGCGAGCTGGAGGTCTACTTCCAGCCGAAGGTCACGCTGCGGGACCGGCGTCTCGTCGGGGTGGAGTGCCTGGCCCGCTGGGAGCACCCGGCGCACGGCACGGTGGTCCCGGACGACTTCGTGGCGGTGGCCGAGCACACCGGCCAGCTCGGCCGGCTCACCGAGTTCGTGCTGCGGGAGAGCCTGCGGCGCAGCCGGGACTGGAGCCACGGCGAGCAGGCGCTCGCCATCTCGGTCAACCTGGCCGCCCGGACGCTCACCGACCAGCATTTCCCGGCCCTGGTGCGGGACCTGCTCGAGGAATACGGTGTGCCGCCGCAACGGCTCACCCTGGAGATCACCGAGGCCGGGGTGCTGGACGGCACCGAACGTCCCATCCCGACCCTGAAGCGCCTCGGCGAGCTCGGTGTCCGGCTCTCGGTGGACGACTTCGGCACGGGCAACTCGTCGCTGGCCCAGCTGCGCCGGCTGCCCGTGCACGAGGTCAAGGTCGACCGCTCGTTCGTGCAGGGGATGGCGACCGACCCGGGCGACCTGGCCATCGTCAACGCGGTGGTGACGCTCTCGCAGCAGTTCGGCCTGACCGTGGTGGCCGAGGGCGTGGAGAGCGAGCTGACCCTGGAGCTGCTCCAGGACATCGGCTGCGAGATCGGCCAGGGCTTCCTGTTCAGCCGGCCCCTGCCGTACGAGCGGCTGGAAACCTGGTTCGGTGCCCAGGTCGACCCGGAGACGATCGTGGCCGGTGAGCTCCCGCGCCTGCGCGTCGTGCCCTGAGCTGCGGCGAGGCCGCAACCGGGGATCCGATTTCACCTCGACGGCGGGTTCGTGTACTGTTTCCTCTGCGCGACACCCCACGGGGTGATCGGGTAGGCCCCCTTAGCTCAGTCGGCAGAGCGTCTCCATGGTAAGGAGAAGGTCTACGGTTCGATTCCGTAAGGGGGCTCAGAGGGTCCGGCTGGACCCGCCACGGCGGTGTAGCTCAGATGGCAGAGCAAGCGGCTCATAATCGCTGTGTCGCCGGTTCAAGTCCGGCCACCGCTACTCTCGTCCTCCGGGCCCGCCCGGTGGTCGGTGGGATGGGCGCCCCAGGCGCCCACTTTGCATGTCCGCGTATTCAGCGCGTAGTCTGATGCGCCGTAGTTGTTATCCGTGAGCGAGGAAGGCACTCCGCCGTGGCGAAGGCGACCGATGTCCGGCCGAAGATCACTTTGGCGTGTGTGGAGTGCAAGGAGCGCAACTACATCACGCGCAAGAACCGCCGCAACGACCCGGACCGCATCGAGCTGAAGAAGTTCTGCCCCCGGGACGGCAAGCACACCATCCACCGCGAGACCCGCTGACCCGCGGCCGGCCCGGCCGGCCCGCAGACAGCTTCCGAACGCCGATCCGCACGGACGGTGGCTCCCGAGCCGCCGGACCGTACGGATCGGCGTTCGTGCCTTCCGTGTAGGTTCGCGGCATGTCCCTGGACCCGTCCTTCGTCGGCCGGACCTATCCGCCGACCGCCCCCTACCAGGTGGGCCGAGAAAAGATCCGCGAGTTCGCCGCCGCCATCGGCGCGACCGACCCGGCGCATCACGACCCGGCGGCCGCCCGGGCGCTCGGCCATCCCGACGTGGTGGCCCCGCCGACCTTCCCGGTGATCGTGACGATGGCCGCCAGCCGGCAGATCGTCGAGGACCCGTCGCTGGGCGTCGACTACAGCCGGGTGGTGCACGGCGACCAGCGCTTCGCATACACCCGGCCGGTGGTGGCCGGGGACGAGCTGGTCTGCGTGAACACCATCGAAGAGGTCACGAACCGGGGCGGGCACGGCTTCCTGACGACCCGCACCGACGTGAGCACCGTCGCCGGTGAGCCGGTCGTCGCCGTCTGGTCCAAGATCGTCGTACGCGGGGAGGCCTGAGAGATGGAACTGCCCACCCAGACGTACCGGGTGACGCGCGCGGACTTGGTCCGCTACGCGGGCGCCTCGGGCGACTTCAACCCGATCCACTGGAGCGACCGGACGGCCACCAAGGTGGGCCTGCCCGGGGTGATCGCCCACGGCATGTTCACGATGGCGCTGGTCGGCCGGGCGGTGACCACCTGGGCCGGCGGGCCGGACGCGGTGGTCGACTTCAACGTCCGCTTCACCCGCCCGGTGCTCGTGCCGGACACCGACGAGGGCACCGAGGTCGAGGTCGCCGCGGTGGTCAAGGAGGTCACCGAGGACGGCCTGACCAGGCTCGACATCACCGCGACCTGCCTGGGGGAGAAGGTGCTGTCGCAGGCTCGGGCACTCGTGCGGGCGCCTCGCTGAGGATCCGTTCGACGCGCGAGGGGTGGACCGGTTGGGAAAGTCGCACGACTACCCGTACACTGGTCCGCCGTGGGGCAAGTGACCCCTGCTCGGCACCTTGTGTCCGGGTGAGGGTGAGTTGCCGCACAGGGGTGTAGCTCAATTGGCAGAGCAGCGGTCTCCAAAACCGCAGGCTGCAGGTTCAAGTCCTGTCACCCCTGCGCCTCAGGCCTGACCGTTCCCGTGGGTCGCGCCGCCGCACGGCGGCGCCCGGCCCGTGGTGGTGGCATCGGCGGGGTTGGTTCCGAGGCATTCGGGGCCCTCCCGGTCGGTCCGCCGGCCGCGGCCCGTCGCGGGACGGTTGGTCCGGCCGGCGTGACCACACGCCGCGCACGCCGTCCGGCGTGCGACCCGATATCCCGCACGGAGGGCGAAGTGGCCGAGAGCAAGCGGCGCGGCGAGGACGCCGGCGACGAGCGTCTGAACGACGACGCGACCGTCGACGGCGTGGCCGACGACGACGCCACCGACGCGGACGAGCTGGTCTCCCGGGGCGGCACCGCCACCCGTAAGCGGGCCCGCGCCGATTCGACGGAGGGCCGGAAGACCCGGAAGGACAGCGAGCGGATCGGGCTGTTCGCCCGCATCGCGCGGTTCTTCCGCGAGGTCGTGGCCGAGCTGCGTAAGGTCATCTGGCCGACCCGCAAGGAGCTGCTGACCTATACGGCCGTGGTGGTCACCTTCGTCGCGGTGATGTTGGCGATCGTGGCCGGCCTGGACTACGGCTTCGCGAAGGCGGTGCTGTGGGTCTTCGGCAACCCCAGCTGACCTGCGGACAGCGATAGTGACGGAAGTGAGCGAGCGTGCCTGAGTACGACG
This sequence comes from Micromonospora sp. NPDC005305, assembly GCF_040607315.1. Lineage (NCBI taxonomy): Bacteria > Bacillati > Actinomycetota > Actinomycetes > Micromonosporales > Micromonosporaceae > Micromonospora > Micromonospora sp. NPDC005305. The sequence goes on from NZ_JBEXGL010000025.1 coordinate 77,299, forward strand.
AGACCGCCGAGACCACGGACGAGCAGTCCACGGTCGCGACGGCGGCCAACGATGAGTCGGTCGAGGCCGCCAGCGAGCCGGAGTTCCCGACCACCGAGCCCGCCCCGGACGAGGACTTCGACCCGGTCGCCGAGCTGCGCCAGAAGCTGCGCTACGCCCCCGGCGACTGGTACGTGGTGCACTCCTACGCCGGCTACGAGAACAAGGTCAAGACCAACCTCGAGACCCGGATCACCTCCCTCGACATGGAGGACTTCATCTACCAGGTCGAGGTGCCGACCCGGGAAGAGATCGAGGTCAAGAACGGCAAGCGGTCGCAGGTCCAGGCGAAGGTCTTCCCGGGCTACATCCTGGTCCGCATGGAGCTGACCGCCGAGTCCTACTCCTGCGTCCGGAACACCCCGGGGGTCACCGGCTTCGTCGGCGCGACCGACCGGGCCGACCGGCCGGCGCCGCTGAGCCTCGACGAGGTGCTCAAGTGGCTGGCCCCGGCGGTCGAGACCGAGCAGAAGAAGGCCAAGCCCGAGGTCAAGGTCCTCGACTTCGAGGTCGGCGACTCGGTCACCGTCACCGACGGCGCCTTCGCCTCGCTGCCGGCGACGATCAGCGAGATCAACGCCGACCAGCAGAAGCTCAAGGTCCTGGTGTCGATCTTCGGCCGGGAGACCCCGGTCGAGCTCAACTTCAACCAGGTCGCCAAGATCTGACGCACGTCCGCACCGGCGGTGGGCCTCCGGCCGGCCGCCGGTGCGTCGTTTTCACCGTCCGCCGGACCTCGGCGGGGAGGGTGGCGCACGGCTGCGCTACCCTAGAACGTCGGCTGTCCGCAGCGCGCTGACCGTGCGCGCCCGCGGACGGGCGAAAATCCCAGTTCCAAGCCCCAGGAAGAGACATGCCTCCGAAGAAGAAGCTCGTCAAGACTTTCACGCTTCAGCTGCCGGCGGGCCAGGCCACTCCGGCGCCGCCGGTCGGCCCCGCGCTCGGCCAGCACGGCGTGAACATCATGGAGTTCTGCAAGTCCTACAACGCGCAGACCGAGTCGCAGCGGGGCGACATCGTCCCCGCCGAGATCAGCGTCTACGAGGACCGCACCTTCACCTTCGTGCTGAAGACCCCGCCCGCTGCCCGGCTGCTGATCAAGGCCGCCGGCGTGCAGAAGGGCTCGGGCGTCCCGCACACGCAGAAGGTCGGCTCGGTGACCCGCGCGCAGCTGCGCGAGATCGCTGAGAAGAAGATGGCGGACCTCAACGCCAACGACATCGACCAGGCTGAGAAGATCATCGCCGGCACCGCCCGGTCGATGGGCCTGACCGTCGCCGACTGACCTCGGTCGACCGCTCCACCCGGATCAGTTCGTGGGAGGGCCGCGCACGACGCCGGCCCGCCATAGACCACAGGAGTTACGAGAAATGCAGCGCAGCAAGACCTACCGCAAGGCCGCCGAGGTCATCGACCGGTCGAAGCTCTACTCTCCCGCCGAGGCCGTCAAGCTGGCCAAGGAGACCACCAACGTCAAGTTCGACGCCACGGTCGAGGTCGCCATGCGCCTCGGCGTCGACCCCCGCAAGGCGGACCAGATGGTCCGCGGCACGGTCAACCTGCCGCACGGCACCGGTAAGACCGCCCGCGTGATCGTGTTCGCCGCCGGCGCGAAGGCCGAAGAGGCCGCCGCCGCGGGCGCGGACGAGGTGGGCACCGACGAGCTGGTCGCTCGCATCCAGGGCGGTTGGCTGGACTTCGACGCGGCGATCGCCACCCCGGACCAGATGGCCAAGATCGGCCGGATCGCGCGGATCCTGGGCCCGCGCGGCCTCATGCCGAACCCGAAGACGGGCACGGTGACCATGGACGTCACCAAGGCCGTCGCGGACATCAAGGGCGGCAAGATCACCTTCCGGGTGGACAAGCACTCCAACCTCCACCTGATCATCGGCAAGGCCTCGTTCTCCGAGTCGCAGCTGATCGACAACTACGCGGCGGTGCTGGACGAGGTCCTGCGCTCGAAGCCGTCCGCGGCCAAGGGCAAGTACCTGAAGAAGGTCACCCTCACCACCACCATGGGCCCGGGCGTCCCGGTCGACCCGAACGCGGTGAAGAACCTGACCGAGGCTCCGGCCGAGGTCTGAGCACGACTGCCCTGACGGGGCCCCGCCACCATCGGTGGCGGGGCCCCGTCCGTCTGTCCGGTGTGGCAGGCTCGGCGCATGCGGCTGGAAGACGTCTGGCTGCGGTACCACCGGCGGGGCCCGTGGGTGCTGCGGCAGGCCGACGTGGCGATCGGCCCGGGCGAGGTGGCGGTGGTGCTCGGGCGCAACGGGGTGGGCAAGTCGACCCTGCTTCAGCTCGCCGCCGGCGTGCTCCGGCCGACCCGGGGCCGCGTGGTCGACCGGCCGGCGGCCGTCGGCTGGGTGCCGGAGCGCTTCCCCGCCGACCAGCCCTTCACCGTGGGGGCCTACCTCGCCGCGATGGCCCGCGTGGCCGGCCTCCCGGGCACGGAAGCCGACCGGGCTGTGCGCCGCTGGGTCGACCGGCTCGGCCTGGCGCGCTTCCGCGACGTGCGGCTGCCCCAGCTGTCCAAGGGCACCGCGCAGAAGGTCGGCCTGGCCCAGGCGCTGCTCCGCCCGCCCGGCCTGCTCGTCCTCGACGAGCCCTGGGAGGGGCTGGACGCCGCCGCCCGCGACCTGGTGCCCGAGGTGATCGGCGAGGTGCTGGCCGAGGGCGGCGCGGTGCTGGTCAGCGACCACCGCGGCGAGACGGTCCGGCTCCCCGGCGCCCGGCACTGGTCGGTCGCCGACGGCACGGTCACCGAGGCGACGCCGTCCGGGGCCGCGGCCACCGTCGTGGTCGAGCTGTCGGTCCCGGCCGCCGCGGTCACCGCCGCCGTCGCCCGGTTGCGCGCCGACGGCCACCACGTCCTGCGGATACGCGACCACGCCGTCCCGCCTCCGGCCACGCGACCCGCGTCCGACTCCCCGTCGACCGCCGCGCCGGCCCCGGTGTCGGGCGCCGACCACTCCGGTCCCGACCCGGATGAGGCCCCGGTGCCGGGCGCGCCCGGGTCCGATCGTTCTCCGGATGCGGTCCCGGTGCCGGGCCGGTCCGGTCGGTCCGGTCCCGCTTCCGAGGTGGCCCGGTGACCGCTCTGGTCCGGTTGCGGCTGGCCGGCTTCCTGCGTACCGGGCGGGCGCTGGCCCCGGTGCTGGCCGGCCTGCTGGCCCTCGGCGTCCTCTACGGCGGCGGTCAGGCCCAGCCAGCCGAGGCCTACGGCGTCTCGGCGGTGGTGCTCTTCCCGGTGCTCGCCTGGCAGACCAAGATCCTGCTCGACGTCGAGCCCGACGTGCAGCGCCGGCTGGCCCGGGTGGTGGTCGGCCCGGCCCGGGAGCGGGCCGCCGGCCTGCTCGCGGCGGCCGTGGCCGGCCTCGGCACGATCGCCGTCGCGCTGGTCTTCCCCTGGCTGGTCGGCGGGGTGACCGGCCCCGGCCCGGGGGACCGGCCGCTGGCAGAGGGGCTGGCACTCGGTCTCTGGGCCCACCTGCTGGCCCTGCCGGCGGCGGTGGCGCTGGGCGCCCTGGCCAGTCGGGCGATCACCCGCAGCGCCGGCTACGGGGTCGCCGTGCTCACGGTCGGCGCGGTGGCCGCGGTGGTCCTCGGCCTGTCCCGCTCGGCGGCGCCCTGGCTGGTGCCGCCGGTGCTGCCGACCGCCCGGGCGCTGGCCGGCCCGCTGGCGGCCTCCACCGGCGTGCTGCTGACCGCCTGGGCGCTGGTCTGGGCGGCCGTGGCGCTGGCCGGCTACGCCTGGGGCCGCCGGAGCCGCGCCTGAGTGACCGGGCGCACTCCCGGGGCGATTTGGCGGTTCGGGACGGGTCGCGTAACCTAGGCGCGTAGTTCCACCCAAAGACCGCTGGTCACCGTGCTCCGGCACGGTCGAAGGTCCCGCGACGACGGGCGACCCGCGCAGGGCGGCAAGCGAAATTCGGTGCAGTGCGTGGTCCGCCGACCGCGCCCGTCGCGCCGGCCCTCGCCCCGTGCGCCCTGCGCCGGGGCTTTTCTCGTTGTCGTGATGCCTCCGCCGCCGTCGCGAGCCCTGCTCGTCGCCGGCGTACCAGCTCCGAGCAACGAGAGAGGAGGGACATGGCGGACAAGCCGATCCGGGCCGACAAGGCCACGGCCGTCGCCGAGCTGACCGAGAGCTTCCGCAACGCGGGAGCGACCGTGCTGACCGAGTACCGCGGGCTCACGGTTTCGCAGCTCACCCAGCTGCGGCGCTCGCTCGGCAAGGAGACCAGCTACACGGTCGCGAAGAACACGCTGGCCAAGCGTGCCGCGACCGAGGCGGGCATCTCCGGCCTCGACGAGCTGTTCTCCGGTCCTACCGCGCTGACTTTCGTTTCGGGCGACGTCGTCGAGGCGGCGAAGGGGCTTCGCGAGTTCGCGAAGGCCAACCCGAAGCTCGTCATCAAGGGCGGTGTCTTCGAGGGCAAGGCCATTTCCGCGGCCGAGGTCACGAAGCTCGCCGACCTGGAGTCCCGCGAGGTGCTGCTGGCGAAGCTGGCCGGCGCCATGAAGGGCAACCTGAGCAAGGCCGCGGCCCTGTTCCAGGCTCCGCTCGCCAAGACCGCGCGTCTGGCGGCCGCTCTGCAGGACAAGCGCGAGAAGGAGGGCGCCGAGGCGGCCTGAGGCCACCCGGCGCACCCACGTTCTTAGTTTTCACTTTGAGAAAGGACGCCAGACATGGCGAAGCTCAGCACCGACGAGCTGCTCGACGCGTTCAAGGAGATGACGCTGATCGAGCTCTCTGAGTTCGTGAAGCAGTTCGAGGAGACCTTCGAGGTCACCGCGGCGGCTCCGGTCGCCGTCGCCGCCGCCGGCGGCCCCGCCGGCCCGGCCGCCGAGGCCGAGCCGGAGAAGGACGAGTTCGACGTCATCCTCGACGCCGACGGTGGCAAGAAGATCCAGGTCATCAAGGTCGTGCGCGAGCTGACCGGCCTGGGCCTCAAGGAGGCCAAGGACCTGGTCGAGGCCGCTCCGAAGGCCGTCCTGGAGAAGGCCAACAAGGAGACCGCCGAGAAGGCCAAGGCCAAGCTCGAGGGCGAGGGCGCCAAGGTCACCCTCAAGTGACCTTGAGTTCCACCTGACGCGCGTCCGGCTCACGTGAGCCGGGGCACACCGCGTCTCGGCGGGCGGTGATCCGGGGAACCGGATCGCCGCCCGCCGTGTTGGTGGCAGCGGGTGGCAGCGGTATGAGCAGGGCGTCCGCGCCCGGCCTACCGGCGTCGTCCGGGTGCCTGTCGGTAGCCCGTCGGTGGGAAAGACACCCCGAGGGGTAACCGGCCCTTGACGCGGCACGGGCCCGACAGGCACGCTGACACCAGCAAGACCTTCCGCGCTTGCAACGGCCGCCTCTCGGGTAAGGCAACGGCAGCACCACCGCCGCTCCACCCGAGCGGACCGGCAGGAACATCGCGTTCCGAGCAGCCCGGTTGACCCGGTTTTCCGAGGTCCCGAGGCAAGTTCCGCGATGACCTGCGGGGTGGGCTGGACAGCGGTTAGCCTCTCGGCTACACTGCTAGTTTGCGCTGCCTTCCGACTTGACCCCTGCTCGGAAATGTCCGTTTGCGGATATTTCTGGTGGGGTCATTGGAGTGCACGCATACCAGCCGTTCTGCAGCACCGGTCCTCGGAAGGACGCATCTTGGCAGCTTCCCGCCCTGCGAAGACCAGTCGTACGTCGAGCGCTTTCGCGCCCCGCCGAGTTTCTTTCGGTCGGATTACCGAACACCTCGAGGTCCCCAACCTCCTCGCCATCCAGAACGAGTCCTTCGACTGGCTCGTCGGCAACGAGGGTTGGCAGGGCCGGTCGTCGGACGACCCGCACGCACGCTCGGGTCTCGCGGAGATCCTCGACGAGATCAGTCCCATTGAGGACTTCTCCGGCACCATGTCGCTGTCCTTCTCGGCTCCGCGCTTCGACGAGGTCAAGGCCTCGATCGAGGAGTGCAAGGAGAAGGACCTGACCTACTGCGCCCCGCTGTTCGTGACCGCGGAGTTCACCAACAACACCACTGGCGAGATCAAGAGCCAGACGGTGTTCATGGGTGACTTCCCGATGATGACGCCGAAGGGCACCTTCATCATCAACGGCACCGAGCGCGTCGTGGTCAGCCAGCTCGTCCGCTCGCCGGGCGTCTACTTCGACAAGCAGCCGGACAAGACCTCCGACCGCGACCTCTCCAGCGTCAAGGTGATCCCGAGCCGGGGTGCCTGGCTGGAGTTCGACATCGACAAGCGCGACACGGTCGGCGTCCGCATCGACCGCAAGCGCCGGCAGGCCGTCACCGTCCTGCTCAAGGCCATCGGGTGGTCCGCGGAGCAGATCCGCGAGAAGTTCGGCTGGTCCGAGCTGATGATGACCACGCTCGAGAAGGACCACATCGCCGGCCAGGACGAGGCGCTACTCGACATCTACCGGAAGCTCCGCCCTGGCGAGCCGCCGACCCGTGAGAACGCCCAGACCCTGCTCGACAACCTCTTCTTCAACCCGAAGCGGTACGACGTCGCCAAGGTCGGTCGTTACAAGTTCAACAAGAAGCTCGAGCTGGACGTGCCGATCACCACCGGCACGCTGACCGAGGACGACATCGTCGCCACCGTGGAATACCTCTGCCGGCTGCACGCCGGTGAGGACGGCTACGAGGCCGACGACATCGACCACTTCGGCAACCGGCGCCTGCGCACCGTGGGCGAGCTGATCCAGAACCAGGTCCGGGTGGGTCTCTCCCGGATGGAGCGGGTCGTCCGCGAGCGGATGACCACGCAGGACGTCGAGGCGATCACGCCGCAGACCCTGATCAACATCCGCCCGGTGGTGGCGGCGATCAAGGAGTTCTTCGGCACGTCGCAGCTGTCCCAGTTCATGGACCAGACCAACCCGCTGGCGGGCCTGACCCACCGGCGCCGGCTGAGCGCGCTCGGCCCGGGTGGTCTGTCCCGGGAGCGGGCCGGCTTCGAGGTCCGTGACGTGCACCCGTCCCACTACGGCCGGATGTGCCCGATCGAGACGCCGGAAGGCCCGAACATCGGTCTGATCGGCGCGCTCTCCACCTTCGCCCGGGTCAACCCGTTCGGCTTCATCGAGACGCCGTACCGGAAGGTCATCGACGGTCGGGTCACCGACCAGATCGACTACCTGACCGCGGACGAGGAGGACCGGTTCGTCAAGGCGCAGGCCAACGCCCCGCTGAAGGCGGACGGCACGTTCGCCGAGGACCGCGTCCTGGTCCGCCGTAAGGGCGGCGAGACCGAGGACGTGGCGCCGTCGGCCGTCGACTACATGGACGTGTCGCCGCGGCAGATGACCTCGGTCGCGACCGCGATGATCCCGTTCCTCGAGCACGACGACGCCAACCGCGCGCTCATGGGCGCCAACATGCAGCGCCAGGCGGTGCCGCTGGTCAAGGCCGAGGCTCCGCTGGTCGGCACGGGCATGGAGTACCGGGCGGCTGTGGACGCCGGTGACGTTGTCGTCGCCGAGGTCGGCGGTGTGGTCGAGGACCTCTGCGCGGACTACATCACCGTCCACCAGGACGACGGCCACCGCCGGACGTACCTGCTGCACAAGTTCCGCCGCTCCAACGCCGGCTCCTGTGTCAACCAGAAGCCGGTCGTCTTCGAGGGCGACCGCGTCGAGGCCGGCCAGGTCATCGCCGACGGTCCGTGCACCGACGAGGGCGAGATGGCGCTCGGGCGCAACCTGCTCGTGGCGTTCATGTGCTGGGAGGGCCACAACTACGAGGACGCGATCATCCTGTCGCAGCGCCTCGTGCAGCAGGACGTGCTCACCTCGATCCACATCGAGGAGCACGAGGTCGACGCCCGGGACACCAAGCTCGGCCCGGAGGAGATCACCCGCGACATCCCGAACGTCAGCGAGGAAATGCTCGCCGACCTCGACGAGCGCGGCATCATCCGGATCGGCGCCGAGGTCGTCCCTGGCGACATCCTGGTCGGCAAGGTCACGCCGAAGGGCGAGACCGAGCTGACCCCCGAGGAGCGGCTGCTCCGCGCGATCTTCGGTGAGAAGGCGCGCGAGGTCCGCGACACCTCGCTGAAGGTGCCGCACGGCGAGACCGGCACGGTCATCGGTGTGCGTACCTTCTCGCGCGAGGACGGCGACGAGCTGCCCCCGGGCGTGAACGAGCTGGTGCGGGTCTACGTGGCCCAGAAGCGCAAGATCCAGGACGGTGACAAGCTCGCGGGCCGCCACGGCAACAAGGGCGTCATCTCCAAGATCCTGCCGATCGAGGACATGCCGTTCCTGGAGGACGGGACCCCGGTCGACATCGTGCTGAACCCGCTCGGTGTGCCGTCCCGGATGAACATCGGCCAGGTCCTGGAGACCCACCTCGGGTGGGTGGCCAAGACCGGTTGGAGTGTGGACGGCGACGACGCCGAGTGGAAGCGCCAGCTCCGCTCGATCGAGGCGCACGAGTCCGAGCCCGACACCAACGTGGCCACTCCGGTCTTCGACGGTGCCCGGGAGGAGGAGATCTCCGGTCTGCTCTCGTCGACCCTGCCCAACCGGGACGGCAAGCAGCTGATCGGCTCCTCCGGCAAGGCGCAGCTGTTCGACGGTCGCTCCGGCGAGCCGCTGCCGGACCCGATCGCGGTCGGCTACGTCTACATCCTGAAGCTCAACCACCTGGTCGACGACAAGATCCACGCCCGGTCGACCGGCCCCTACTCGATGATCACGCAGCAGCCGCTGGGTGGTAAGGCGCAGTTCGGTGGCCAGCGCTTCGGTGAGATGGAGTGCTGGGCCATGCAGGCGTACGGCGCCGCCTACGCCCTGCAGGAGCTGCTGACCATCAAGTCCGACGACGTCCTCGGCCGGGTGAAGGTCTACGAGGCGATCGTCAAGGGCGAGAACATCCCCGAGCCGGGCATCCCGGAGTCGTTCAAGGTGCTGCTCAAGGAGCTGCAGTCGCTGTGCCTCAACGTCGAGGTGCTCTCCAGCGACGGTGTGGCCCTGGAGATGCGCGAGACCGACGACGAGGTGTTCCGGGCGGCGGAGGAGCTGGGCATCGACCTGTCCCGGCGCGA